>NZ_JAHREU010000064.1:0-42333 GCF_020883145.1 Microcoleus sp. CAWBG27 | reverse complement strand
TTTGCACGGCGACAAATCATTATACCTTAAAAAACCTCAAATGATTGCATAGCAACCATCTCAGGTTTTGAAAATTATGATTTGTTTGAAAATTAAATCCGATCGAATATCTGCGGAATGTGGGTTATAACTATTGACGCTTGAAAAGAGGTATCCACTTTTTGGCATCTGACCAGAGAATTGGAAGAGTATTATTAGGACAAGCATCGGCAAATACAACTGCTGCTTGACAATTTCCGTAACCAAGTGGATTATTGTTAACTAAGTTACGACCATACTCATAAGCGACATTTTTTGCTCGTTCCAAATCACTAGATTTAGAGAATATTTTAGACCGATCGCTAAAAACTTTATCAGATTCATCAAGGGGATCACATATATGTACCTTGACATTAAAATTAAGTTCATAAAGCTTAGTTTCGATCCGTGTTTTAGCTTCCTGGAAACCAGATACAGAGATAAAAAATACTATCAAGTTGGTATTCCGAAGCAGTTCTCCACATTCATTCGCTAATTCTTCAAAATATTGACAAGCAGATCCCCCCGTACCTATAAAATCATCAATAAAAACAAGACCTTTTATTTTTTCCATTCGGGTCTGATCTGTTAGAGTTTGAGCTAGTTTTCCTCGTTCAACAATATTATTAGCATAAATTTCATTTTCATCAGCAAAATTTTTCGCATAAGAGCATCCACTTTTGCTGGGATTATCTTCTAGATAGCTAACAAGTATATCCGATCTTTTCCTTTGCTTTTCTGTTTCATATTTACGTACTGAAATTCCTCCTCTAACGATAATTCCATGAGCTTCTTTCATTTTATTTCTAAGATTATCACCATTGTAGAATTTTAGATGTTTAAGAATTCGGAACATTAACCTCTGTTCTGTATTTTCCTTAAACTGGCTTAGCCAAGCTCTCACCTTATCTTCTGTAATGGGTCTAGATAAATATTGTCCCCAATTACTGATTAATTGGATGATTTCTTCAGAACGAACATAAGCCTCTTCTTCTTCTTTTTTTCTTGACAAAATAGCATCTAAATCAGTAAAGGTTGTAATGATTTCATGAAGTCCTTTCTCTTTCAGCCATTTTCCAAATAAAGGAACTTTATACTTATAAACAGTATCCTCTTCACTTAGAATTATTTGACGACGTTCAAAATCTCGCAGTTCAAATTTAACCTGATTTTCATTTAATCCATATTTCATACCCTGTTCTATAATTATTTCTTGGTTGAGATTAATATTTTTTCGACTTATTTCTGCTAGAGCCAACAAAACTTTTCTCCGATTCATTGACCTTTCTTCAGCACGATCTGTCTCAAATAAACCATCTTCCCAAAAATGCAGGAAACTATTGCTAGCTAATTTATTTATAGTTATCTTAGTAGCCTCTTCCACTTCTTTTTGTGTAATATGCCCATCTCGACGATTTACGATAAGTTTAAATAATTCACTGCATATTTGCTTTGTAAAATAAGGATTACCACCTGTTTGTTGATAAAGTTCATATATTGCTCGTTCTGAAATTTCAATATTCCACTGAGCCACTGGTTTTTTTACAAGGTCTTGAAAGTCAGATTGATGATTTTCAAAGTAATCAATTCTAAAAGGTTCAAATTTATTAAGAGCATCACCTTGAGTGCTTATTATAAATTCCATTTTTTCGCCTCCTACCAGAAGAAAGCCAAAATGTGTCTTTCCACTAATAGCTCTTAAGCTTAAAAAAAATGTATCTCCAATAGTCCCTCTTCTGTAAAGGTCAATTGGCAGTTCGTCAAATTCATCCAAGATAAAAAGAATTTTATATTCAGGTACAATTTTTACAACTGACTCTAAAAAACTACTCAAAGGAGATAATGCACCGTTGAAAGAAGGTATTTCCAACCCATCAAACTGAGAATTGCTTTGTTTTATTCGTTCGCAAATCTTTTTTGCTAAATTTTCTATAGTAATTATCGGATCGCTATTAGCATAATCACCACCTTCTAAATCAATTACAAGATAATTACTGGGCATTAGCCTATTTAAGCGTGCTTTTAAAGTTTGCGCTATAGAGGTTTTACCCACACGCTTTTGTCCAAAAATATAAGATGATCCTATACTTCTGGCTTTGCTTCTTGCGATTAATCTATTGAGTTGTTCTGTTCTGCCAACTAACTCATCCTCGGTTATGACTGGTTCTAGACTGTATGGCTCTTCTATCGCTAAACTATCCCAATCTATCTCATAATTTTGGCTTTCAAACTCTAGGCAAAATTCTTTTTTGATTTCTGAGCTATCAAAGTTTTTCCAAGCTAGTTCTAGTATTAATATAGCCTGTTTTTCTGAGCGAGTTACCTTACAGGTAATGGGAACTGTTATAGAAGTCAAATCTAGATTTCCTAGATATCGTTCTGAGCTATCTAAATATAGATTATTATCTATATCTATTATATTTAAGCTGACATCAAATGCCTGACCTGGTCCATGATTTTGAACAACCAAGTTCAAATCAAATTTAGCATCTTTTGTTGAAAAAGGGTACTTTTTATCCGAGCGAGAAATGTCTAATTCAGAAGGTTTACTAAGGGGATTATTTTGAAAATCTTTTTCTAAAAGTTCTAAGACTTTAGTAGCAAATCCCCCTAAGTAATTACAACTATATTTTGTTCCAAATGTTTTAGCCGAACTTAAATAATCAGTGAGGATTTCTTTGGATTCAGTAAAATACTGAATTTTTTTCACTTCTGCTTCTTTTAAATACTGGTCGATAGATTGAAAAATTTGCGCTAGTTTTCCATTTTCGATTAAATTCTTTGGTACAAAATAATGCAGTACAGCCTTGGATATTTTACTATTGATTATTTTATTAAAATCATTGCGAAAATTATTAATTAAAGTAATATCATTAAAAGAATCTATCAAGTTATCAAAATCTTTCTCTAAGGTTAATACAACGTCTTTTAGAATATTTGCTTTTACATAAGATTGAGATTTTATTTTTATATCTAATTGGGAATACAAGTCTCTGGCAAATACTTCATTAAAAAGTTCTAGGGTTTGGTGTTTGACTCTGTTATCATCAAGGATATTTTCACAAATATTTAACAACCGTAACAAACAAGCAGCTATAAATTTTTTTTGATTGGAATTTAAGTTTTGATCGAAAAGCATATCTCCTAAATTCGAGTGATTTATATATTCAATATCTTGGTATTGGAAGACTGCCTGACAAAAAAGAACAAAAAATTCTGAATTGATATGTTTTTGCTTGGCTTCTTTGGTGCCGAATAAAAAAGCCTCTAACGTATAGTCAAGGGCTACAATAGGTTGACTAGATAATATTTTTTTAATCTCGTCTATACTTTTTGGCGACATGATTTTTTTTTCGTAAAACTGCAAACCGAATAGTCTCAAATAGATATTTGTACTGTTTATTATCTTTGCTTCTGTGTCTCTGTCAGCTTAGCTTGATATCGGAAGTTCAGATATAGGAAACCACTGTCGAGTATGACATATAATGCGAATATTCCGCCACTTCTGCACGATTCAAATCAAACCTTGTCTGAATTACCCTTAATTCCCGTGCCCGCATCCCCACAACCGTGCCCAAACCTTCCTCTTCCTCACTGGCTGCATACGTTAGATACTTGTCCCAGTACCAATACCTGGGCGATCGCCCGCGCAGACCAATTGCACCACGGAGATGTAATATTTACTAAGCAGCAAACCAACGGGCGCGGACAGCAAGGGCGCACCTGGTACGCCCCAACAGGTGTTTTGACTGCCAGTTTTGTACTCGACAACCTCAATCCCCATCTGTTACCCGGACTCAGTTTAGCAGTCGGTTTGGCTGTGATTTTCGCGATCGAAGATTTAGTACCCGAATGTCGCGATATGCTGCGCCTGAAATGGCCAAATGATGTTTGGATACATCGACAAAAATTAGCCGGAATTCTCTGTGAAGCCTCTTCTGGTAACAGTTTCGGCACTCGCGCCGTTGTGGGAATTGGACTCAACCGCTGCGTAGATTTCGCGGCGGCCGGATTGGATGACAGGGCGATCGGCAATGCGGTAAGCTTGCATTCTATTGCTACTAATGTACCCGATGAATTGTGTTTGCTTGCGAGACTCCGGCACTATTTACTCGAACTAGCCGATATGTTTTCCGCCACCGACAAGCCACCCGAAAAGTCTGGTTTAGCAATGCTTTTGCCAGAATTACGCCGCCGCGACGGGCTGATTGGTTCCAATGTGGCGATCGAACTTTCCTCCGAAACCATCTGCGGAGAAGCCGCCGGCATTGACGGATGCGGCCGGTTGTTAGTATGCTTGGCGGGCGATCGAATACAAGCCTTTACCTCCGGGCGAATTCGATTAAGTTAAGACGAAGAAGTCATTAGTCATGAGTCATGAGTCATTAGTCATTAGTTATTTGCTAGCAATGCCCAATGCCCAATGCCCAATGCCCTATGCCCAATTCCCTATGCCCAATTCCCAATTCCCAATTCCCCATTACCACTTTAATTTACCACCTCAAATACTACTAATCTGCTCATCCACAGCGGTTGATTAGCCTCCACACCTTCAGGACGACCCTTCGTAGAAGCAACTTGTATTCTATTGCCATTTATCCCTTCTTTAACTAGAGCAGCTTTCACATTTGTCGCCCTTTCCAGCGCCAACTTTTGATTTTCCACAGGACTACTTTTAAAATCGCTGTAGCCAATTACCCTCAAATTAGTCGTGCTATTTTCCTCCATATATTCTTTGACTTTGCTCAGTTTTTGTGCTATGTCTTTCGGCGCCAAAATTGCTGAACCAGCACCGAAATAAAGGCGAACTTCTATTGGCAGTGACGGCGGTTGAGTTCCGATTCCCACTGTATTTGTTACAGACTTTACCCCCGGAATTTTCTCGAAAGCTTGAGTAATTTTCTGAGCATCCGTTGCTTTGCTCACACTACCTGCAATCGCGACTTTTCCCTCTGCATAGCGAGCCGAGATATTAATACTTTCTAATTTATTCAAAAGAGCCACAGTCCGCTTGACATCAGCTTCGGTTAAAACCGGATCGGGAGGTACTTCAACGGCTATAATTTTATTGTCAATTCTTAATTTGGGAGCTGCTTGCTGAGCAATTTTTTCCGCTTTCACTCGCAGCTTTTGATTCGGTACTCGTCCCGAAATCTCTAATACTCTATCTTTAACATCTGCCGCGAGTCGATAAACCGATAAGTCGGGAGCAGATTGTAAAGCTAAATTTGTATCTGCTTCTAAAGTCGCTGCAATTCCGCTGCGGTATTCATGAATGCCCCAACCTACGCCAATTAAACCTAACGCGGCCAAACCGATAACTGGTAAAATTGGAATCTTAGCAGGTTTAATTTTTACCTCTGTATCGATTAATTTTTGCAAGTTCAAGTTTACTTCTGGAGGTACACGGGTTGGATCTCCGTTAAATGCCTGAATTTGCTCTCCGTATTCTTCAATAATATTCTTGAATATCGCTCGCATTTTGTACTTAAACCACTGGCGGGTTCCTCCTTCGATCACTACTGCTAGATAACACGAACCTGCTACTTCCAATACTATCGAAGATGTCCCGTATTGTACCGCATCAATCTCTGCAAGATTTCCCGATTTAGATATACAGTCGTTGACAAAAGAGCGGATAGCAGTCAGCATCCCTGCTACCATTTCTGATTCTAGCTCTTCGCTTTCAGGCGGCTGCACTCCTGAAATTAACAAGCCAGAGTTTTTTTGAATCAAAAATACAGCTTTAACAGTCAGCGGTGCTGTTGCTTGCATTAGCAATTCTGCTTCAGAAATTCCCTGCAATTTGGCTTTAATTTTGCGAGCGATCGCCTCAGGACTTAACGATTGCTCCAACTTTTCGTTAATCTCGCGCATCGTCTCGCCTATGTATTTTAAAATTGTGCTGCCTATGATCGGATAAAGTGCATCCGACATTGCTTCTCGCTTGATAGTGATTTGCTGTTTGATTGCCGAGGCTATTTCCGGCGCCAGCGCTATGGCAATTTCATCGGGATATTCACTAATTCTGTGGCTGATTCCCACAGGAATAGAAGGCGCTAGGGCTACTCCAAACGACTGCCGATTTTCTCGAATTTTGGTATTAATTACTTCATCAATTATCGGAGCTAGAGTTTCGGTAAATAATTTTCTAGAGTCATTAATTGTTTGGATCATCATTTCGGGAAAGATGCTTTTAATTCGGGCCATTAATTCTGCCCGATCGCCTCCCCATTCAGCATCAGTTATTTTGCGTTCTAGTTCCTGTACTTTACTGTTGAGATTGTAATTATAACCTACCACTTCATCTAATAACGGTAAAATAGATTCTATGACCGATTTTTCTAGTTGGGAGTGATGGCTAACCATCAGCTCATCAATCAAGGGTTTGAGTAAATCTGTAAACAAGTCTGTCGATTGATAAATCCGGTGTTCGATCGCCACAATTTTTTGTTCGATATTTCCGAGTCTTTCATCAATCTTTTTGTTCTGAACGATCGCATCGACAGTAGGGGCGATCGCAGATTCTATCTCTAGCTTAGCGTCCCGAATGCTTCCGGACAGCATTTCCAAGATCGCGGGCATGATTCTTCCCATCAACCCTTCGATCTCGCCTAAAACTTGCTGCTGAACTTCGACAATCTTACTTTCATTTTGCAATATTTTTGCTGCAATACCGCTGTTTTGAATAGCAGTATCGACAGCAGGTGCGATCGTCTCTCTCATCTCTAACTTTGTCTCGTCAATTTTCCGGCTTAGCGACTCAATCATTAACGGCATCAACCTTGCCATGATTTCTTCCGGCTGAGATTTTTGCTGGCGCTGAAGATTATTGAGCCTACTTTCGACATCGCTCAATTTTCCGGGAATTTCTCGTTGCAGAATCGCTGATTGAATCAAAGGTTCGATCGCTGCTGCTACCTCTAATTTTGATTCATCAATTTTCCGGTTCAGAAAATCCGTGATTGCTGGCATTAGCATCGCCATAATCTCTTCTGGCGTCTGAATTGGCGACTCTTGGGTAGCTAGTCGGCGCTCGACGATGCTCAATACTTTTTCTTCTATTTCTACCCAAGCTATTCTTACCTGTACTGAAGGTGCGAGTGTTTCGACAACTTCTAACTTTAATTCACTAATTTTGCGGGCGAGCAAATCGCTAACTACCGGGACTAACTGTTTGATAATATCTTCCGGTTGCTGCTGGTAACGCTGCTGAACAGTCGCAAGTTTCTCTTCAATTATGACTACTTGTTCTTCCAGTCCGTTTTGATTTTCAACTACTTGATTGATTGTCGGTGCGATCGCCGAAGTCACCTCTAACTTAGACTCCTCTACCTTGCGGTTGAGCAGATCTCCCACCATCAACATTAGCCGTTTAACTAACTGTTCTGAATTTCCCAATTGCTGCTGGTTGAAATCAGAAATTTGATTTTCCAAATCCGCTAATTTGGTCTGAACTTCCAGGCGATTCATTTTATCGTTGCCGGCGAGTTCTATCGCGTTGTTTAATTGAAACTTCAACCGCTCTAGGTCTTCTCTCACTAACTCGGGCATTAAAGGTTTCAATAAATTCATCAATTCTTTCGGTTCAGACATTAGTTTCTCAAAATTTTCTAACCTTTGTTCTACACTGAAAATATTACTATAAAATTCCGGTAAATCCCTTTCAAACAACAGTTGCTGCAACCGCTTAAACTCTTCGACTGCTTTTTCTAAATCTTCTTCCGACGGTGGCTCATTGTTTTCTAAATTCTCGATTCTAGATAAGCCTGCTTCCTCGTTCTTGTTTTGTCCTCTTTGAGATGGTATCTCTTCACGATCGTTCAACACTTCCGGTACCACAGCAGGTGATTCGATCAAAAAAGACAATTGGTTGCGCCGATTTTCCTCTTCCTCCAGTCGCTCCGCTGACTTTTCAGAGAGCGGTAACTTCAGCTCGATAGATTCTTTTTTTGATTGCTTCAATAACTGAATTTCAGTTAATATGATTAGCAATTCCTGAAGTTGATCTCCTGCTTTAGAACTTGCCAGAGTTGCATCTGACACCTGTGTTTCTGACTGATATATGTTCCCTGAATTATCATTAGATGCTGCCATACTGTGCTACCAAAATCTGATTTTAACCGATCGACTAAAATGACCAGCTTGCTTGTCGCCTGACACCAGCGAACATCAATAGGATTGACACTCAAGCGGGCTGAAGCCGCTGAGATTTTGCGGACAGAATAGGCTTGGGTAATACCCAAAGTCTAACTCTCGCTACGGTCGTCAAAGACCGTCTACCCAGTTGGTTTAAGCTTACACCTAACTTACTGGCTACTTTTCTCAGAATATTTGCAGCACCATTTAAGTCTGCATTCACCATCAAAGCATTAGCTGACTGATACAAGCCACGTTTAATCCGTTTTCCAGATGCTTTCCACCACGATGGTTTTTCACCATATTTGGGTAGGGAGTCACCATCTAAAAAACTAGCTTTCGATGTATATGCTTCTTCAGTTTCAACAAACCTGACACCGTGCAAATCACACAGTTCTTTTAACCTATTTTTCAGTTTACCTAAAGGCATTTGAACAAATTTTTGATTGTTCGCTTTACCTAGATTACTGTTAGACTTAAAACCTTCATTCCACCCAACTATCAGTGTACCAATTCCGATTTTAAGACAATGGTTAGCAATCAACTTAGCAGCCTTATTGATACCATCACGCATTTGGTGGTTACGTTTTCGGGTAACACCGTCTAACCAACTATCCCAATAACCTTCTGGCTTTCCTTCTTTTCTGGTTGCTACTTTTTTGTTCCATAATTGATTCATCGCTTTCATAGCACGAGCATCAATCAAGAAGGAATTTCCTAATGTATCAACACAAGCTGCTAAATTATCAGCAGTTTCCAAGTCAATTGATAACGCTTGACTAATGTCTAGATTATGTTGTTTTTTTTCAACCTCGTAGGACATTTCCAGATAAAAAGCGCCATTTTTAGGGAGAATCGTAAACTCTTTTACCTTGGAAAAATCAAGATTTGACGGCATAGGTAAAAAGAATTCAGAAACTCCAAACCATCGCTTCACTGTTAAACCCAAGGAAAATCTTAACTGATTGTCAATAAGCTTAGGTCTTAAACCTCCCGAATTTGGATAAGCCACTTTGAACAACTTAGAACCTGTCAGGTATCCCGGTGGCTTGGGCTGGAAATGCAGTTGACCTTTGATGTACAAATCTCTTAATTCTTTAAAAGATTTGAAGGCTTCCGTGACTGACATCAATGTTTGCTGCATTGGTGTTGATGGCAACGACTTAGCGATCGTTGATTTGGCAACTGACGATTCAAAAGATAAGTCGAATTTTCCCGTCAACAGTTTTCCGGTCTTAAAAAAAGTTTGACGAGCCAAATAAACACCACTATTGTAAAGTTTACCTGATTGTTGGCAGAGATACTCCAACAATGCTTTAATTTCTTTGTTAGGAGACAGCAATACTTGCTGAACTTCCATTATTTTTTGGGTTTGAGTCACCTCTGTTTTCCTGAATATTGGTTGATTTGTCTAGTTTCAGTTATTATACTAGATATCTCAAGCTCGCTCAATAAAATCTTTAGAAAGAAAGAAAGAAGGAAAGAAAAGAGACAGGGACTAAAGTCCCTCGTGCCGCTTCCCTAGGAAGGTCTAAAGACTCGCTTGTTTCTCGCATCCCGTATTAATTTTTATGACACAATTTTGCACAGTGTCAGACTTAATTAAGGCTATCGCCCTATTTTAACTGGTGCTCTGCGACTAGCCAACTGGGCCGCCAACTGCAACGCTGCTGTCATGCTGGAGGCATCGGCAATTCCTTGACCTACAATATCAAAAGCTGTGCCGTGATCTGGAGATGTACGGACAAAGGGTAAGCCAATTGTAGTGTTGACTGCTTTGTCGAAGGCCATCAATTTGACTGGAATCAAGCCTTGGTCGTGGTACATTGCCAAGTAACCGTCGTGAGCTTCTTTGGCTAAGCCGTACCAAACTTTAGCCGGTTTTACCCACATGGTATCCGGGGGGATTGGCCCGTCTAATTGCACTTGAGGAAAACGATCGCGCTGCGCTTTCAACCACGGTATCATCCAGTCTTGCTCTTCACTTCCCAGTTTGCCATTTTCGCCGCTGTGAGGATTTAAGCCAGAAATCGCTATTTTTGGTTTTTCTATCCCAAAATCTTCGCGCAAACACTCGATCAGCAATTCTAGTTTTTCACTCAGCAACTCTGGAGTCAAAGCCTCGGGTACTTGACGCAGAGGAATATGTGTGGTAGCGAGTAAAGTTACCAGCGTCCAACCGCTGTGGGGAGATGTGGCGGCAAACAGCATTCCGAACCGCTGCGATTTCGACCTTTCTGCGAGAAGTTCTGTTTGTCCGGGGTAATTGTAACCTGCGGCCTGCCAGCAAGTTTTGGAGATGGGGCCGGTGACGATCGCACAAAATTCGGCGGCAAGGGTACGGGCGATCGCCTTTTCCATATAATCAAAGCTAGCTGCCCCACTAGCCGCATTCCCGACACCGGGGATAATGGAACCCCACTTGCTGTCTGGTTCGATATCAATAATGTTTAATGTTGCGGGATTTGCTGCTGTTGTAGCCCGATCGATCGATCGCAACCGATCGTAAGTTTGTTGCAAAATCATCCTCGATCCGAAAACCGTCACCATCAAAGCAGCAGCCGGATCTGCCAAAGCCTTGAGAATCACTTCCGGGCCAATTCCTGCCGGATCTCCCAGAGTTACAGCTAGTTTTGATTGCCGATCGAGACTCAAGGCAGTTTTCTCCCCAAAAAATACAGAAATTTCAGCAGTAAACTACCCCACGGCCTTAAGCCGGGGACTTTCAGTAGCCCTGATGTAGTCTGCAAGGTGGCAAGACAACACCGAACCTCCGAGCGGATTTACTGCCGCTCCAACGATTGAAATCACCTTTGAAGCATTTTCATCCGCATCACATTGATTGCCGCAATGCCCACACTTGAACGACTTGCCAGAGCGATAGGACTTACCTTTGACCGGATGGATGTGCAAGCACTTGTGGCAAGTCTGGCTAGTGTATGCCCGGTTAACTGCAATCAACTTCACGCCATACTTCACGCTCTTGTAGCTCAGAAATAATCGCAGTTGGAAGAATGCCCAACAGAAGCGAGCGCCTACGCTCAGTCTTATTTCTAGGCAGTTCATTGGTGCGTTCTCGAATGCCCGTCAAGTCTTCAATCGCAATCATTGAATTACCTTGAAGTGCAGACAGGACAATCAATTTGCTGATGTTATGCTTGGGCCAAGTCTGATAGCGACGTTCACGCCCCGACAGCCGTTTCAAAATCTGCCTTGCCCTGCGGCGAGTAGACCTTGTGCCTTTGGAAGCTTTGCTTTGGAGAGACGCTCTGACTCTGGCAAATTTATCTCTAGTTTCTGTAGTCTGTTTTCCGTCCCATTTGTCACCCTCAGAGGTTACGGCAATGTCTCTACGTCCCAAGTCAACGCCGATTACCTTGTCACCCTCGATCGGGTCTGGCGCATCGTCCGTTACTTGGATGTGCATATAAAACCGTCCATCACCGTGCTTGCACAGTTGAGCAGAGGTGGGCTTACGTCCCTTCAATTTACCTGCCTGATAGTTGGCAAGCACGACCCGAATCCGCTCGCGACTGCCCAACAGTGTCAGGCTGACGGTTTGATCCTTCTCCCTGAAGTCAAAGATCCGAGCGTCATAGTCTGCCGAAGTTGGACTAAACGATTTCACCGTTTCGCCTTTGAACTTCGTGGTTTTTCTATTAGCTCCGACTCTGGCGCAAACTCTGACGGCTTGATTGGCGCTCAAACCAAACCGAGCGCGAATATCCTGATAAACCAAGGTTTGAATAGTAGTTTTGCTAGTTATTCCTGGTTTTACCTGCTCATTGACATAGTTGCAAGCATCTGCGAACGCCTTCAACAAGTCATCTGCTTTGATGGCTTGTTCGGGAGTAGGTTGAAGTTTGCAAACTATAGTCAATGTTTGTTCCATCTCCCAATTATATCACACTGTGAGATACTATGGATAATTCAAGGAGACTTGAATTCGCAGCCGCTTACCTCCCCATGTCCTTAGCCCAGGGCATCCGCTCGTTTTTCGGTGAGATCTTAGCATTCATGTAGCTGGTTGGCCCAAATTATATTATTATTTTTACTTAATGCGATCGTCCAATTAGGTCTATAAATTATGAATCCTGAAATTTTCAATGCAGCCTTTTTGTCCTTTTCCCTAATTTTCGTGGGTATAGGTGGAGGCTTCCTCCTGCTCAAACTGCAAGGTGGCGAAGAATAAATTTTTGTAACAATCATTCAGAAGTCTCCTAGGTCAAGCCTTCTAGCTTCTGCGTGACACCCCAAAGCCAGCGTGCTGCTTAGGCTCTCCAGCCGAAAATGAGAAATATTCAGGTTTTTGTTAAGTTTTTATAAAAAACATAACGAAAACCTGATACTATCTTATAGAAAGTTTAAGATTCATAAATTAATCCCTAGATGACTTTATTGATTGTAGGAGCCACCGGCACCCTCGGCCGTCAAATAGCCCGCCGCGCCCTAGACGAGGGCTACCAGGTGCGTTGTTTAGTGAGAAATTACAGAAAAGCGGCCTTTTTGAAAGAATGGGGCGCCGAACTCGTACCGGGGAACCTTTGCCAGCCTGACAGTTTGATTCCTGC
Source organism: Microcoleus sp. CAWBG27 (assembly GCF_020883145.1). Classification (NCBI taxonomy): domain Bacteria; kingdom Bacillati; phylum Cyanobacteriota; class Cyanophyceae; order Oscillatoriales; family Microcoleaceae; genus Microcoleus; species Microcoleus sp. CAWBG27. The sequence continues at coordinate 29,605 of NZ_JAHREU010000064.1, read as the reverse complement.
ACTAGAAGGAGTCACTGCTATCATCGATGCAGCAACAGCCAGCGCGGCAGATTCTGTCAGCATTAAAAGAGTAGACTGGGACGGAAAAGTATCGCTGATCCAAGCAGCAGCAGCAGCAGGCATCAAGCGTTACATATTCTTTTCATTTCTCGACGCCGAAAAATATCCGCAAGTCCCCTTGTTGGAAATTAAGCGCTGTACCGAGCTATTCTTAGCAGAATCCGGTCTAGACTACACAATTTTGAGACCTTGTGGCTTTTTGCAAGGACTGCTCAGCCTGTACGCAATGCCGATTTTGGACGGTCAGGGAGTCTGGCTGCCCAACAAGCCGTCAGCCCTTGCCTACATGAACACTCAGGATGTAGCGAAGTTTGCCGTCCGGGCCCTTTCTGTTCCTGAAACCGAGAAAAAAAGCTTTCCGGTGGTGGGAAATCGCGCTTGGGATGCAGAAGAAATCGTGCGGTTGTGCGAGCGCCTTTCTGGCAAACAAGCCAAAATCACCCGCACGCCAGATGCCTTGTTGCAGGCTACCCGTCAATTTGCTAAGTTCTTTCAGTGGAGTTGGAACGTAGCTGACAGATTGGCTTTTTCAGAAGTCTTAGCAGCCGGAAAACCCTTGAAAGCTCCGATGGATGACGTTTACAGTGTCTTCGGATTAGACCCCAAAGAAACTACAACTTTGGAATCTTATCTGGAAGAATACTTCAGTCTGATTATGAAGAAGCTCAGGGAAATAGAGTACGAGCAGCTTAAGACTAAAAAACGGAGTAAACAAAAAATGCCTTTTACATTTTAAAGTGCCGAAAGCTGGGATTATATACAACGACGTTAAACCAGTCTCTTGTCGCATCGCCGAAGAGTTGAAAGACAAGCTGACTGCCCGCGGCTGGGAGGTCTGTGCGGTTTCCGGTGCCGGGGGAATTTTGGGCTATTCTAGCCCAGATCGCCCCATGTGCCACACTCCGATCGACCAACTTGTCCCCCCCGGTTTTGACAGCGACATGGAGTTTGCGGTGGTTTTGGGTGGCGACGGTACGGTGCTGTCGGCATTTCGCCAAGTTGCTCCCATCGGAGTGCCGCTGCTGACTGTCAATACCGGTCACATGGGCTTTTTAACAGAAACTTACCTAAACTTGCTCCCGCAAGCTTTGGAAAAGGCGATAGCTGGAGAATACGAAATAGAAGAAAGATCGATGTTGGCCGTGCGGCTGTTTCGAGAAAACGACTGCCTTTGGGAAGCCCTTTGTCTCAATGAAATGGTGCTGCACCGCGAACCGTTGACTTGTATGTGTCATTTTGAAGTGGCAATTGGCCAGCACGCTTCTGTGGACATTGCCGCAGATGGGGTAATTATCTCGACTCCGACAGGATCGACAGCTTACGCGCTGTCAGCCGGCGGGCCTGTAATTATTCCGGGAGTGCCGGTGCTGCAATTGCTACCCATTTGCCCTCATTCAATGGCTTCGCGGGCTTTGGTGTTTTCCAACACCGAACCGGTCAAAATTTTACCTGCCAGTCCCAACCGCCTGGTAATGGTGGTAGATGGCAACGGCGGATGTTATGTTTTGCCGGAGGATTGGGTGCAAATTGAGCGATCGCCCTACCCAGCCCGCTTCGTGCGGATACAATCTTTTGAGTTTTTCCACATTTTGCGGGAAAAATTAGGCTGGGGCTTGCCTCACATTGCTAAACCCAGTTCCGTTGAGTTGCCTTAATACTTGTTGATAATGAGCGGAGTGTAGCGGAGGATTAAAGTCCCGTCCTTTTAGGGCGGCTTTTTCTTTGCGTTCAGGTTTCTAAGTTTTTGTGCAGGATAAGGCTCGATCGTCCGGGTGCATCTCAATGAGTGCAAATATCTTCGTAGGGGATCTCGCATTTCGGCAGTAAATCTCTGATTCTGAGTAGTAAATTGTCTGCCGAAATGCGAGATCCCTTGCCAAATAGAGATGCACCCGATCGGAATCTCCTAAGGAATCCTTAATTCTCGATCGAGCTTCCGAATCATCTCCAAAGTCAGGCAGCGTTTGCGAGATAACAGTTGAACTCACCGGACGGGAATAATCTTTGCAACTCAACCAACCAAATTGACACATTCCGGTGCAGTGCGGTTGTTAGGCGGCGGACTAAATGAAAAGTGAAGTCCTTAAACTGGATACTCTAATGGTTTATTTCGCATCTTAAAATACTTTCTTACACTTTTAATTAAACTTTCTGTTCTTTGCCGATAGTAATTTCCTCTACTTTGTCTCTCATACATCACTATTGGCTGTGTCACTCCCCAAATTCTTAAGAAAACTTCTCCATAAGTTTCGCAAACAAATTTAGTGTTTATTTGCTTATTTTCTATTAATATCCAAGCCCGGTCTAAGCTTGATAAAACTTCATCTACAATGAGAAGTTCCTCTGTTGTTAATTGAGACGGATCTTTGTTCTTAAGGGAATATATGAACGCTCTATTCTTCCTGCTGTTTGGTGAAGAAAGCTCATCAAATAGCCTAATAGATACATCTAGCTTATGACTTTGATTTGTCTGTTTGATTTGTAAAATAGCAAAGCCAACTGTGACAATAATTACAATTGTTTGAATAAGAGATGATATTGCACTTATTGCCTCCCACGGTGATGACATTTGCCTCACTCCCAACCTGTAATTATATTTGTAAATTAGAGTAGCTTGTATTCCGGGGAACTTAAAATGACTAGGCTTTGTCTGCCTCACAAACAATATCGCTGTACCGTCCCAACCGAGATTTTAAGCTGCCTAACTATTAATTAGACCGACTTTCTCCATATATCCTCATAATTCTACCAGATAGACGGACAACTGGCAAGTGATTTTCGGAAAGCGAATCTTCATATTTCCGCTATTTCTATAAATATCTGGAAAATTTCCATTTATCTCTCCGCTGGAAAGACAACTTTTCGGAAATTTATTGGACTTATCACGCACGAATGACTGTAATAGTTCTTCCCATTGGACTAACCTGAATTTCAGTATTCAACCGTTCTTCGATTTCCGGTGCATTATCTCTGCGATCGAATATAACCAACCAACCCGAATCTTGTCCCAATCTCGCCAAATATCCATCTAACTGTTCCAATCCTTTACTCAACGGATCGACTTTCCGAGTCCGCCAAACCTTCAGTTCAATTCCTAATGTTACCTCACCATAACGCAAACATAAATCCATCCTGTCTCGTCCGATCGCATATTCCCTCTCCAGCGTTCCCCCACCATTAATCACCCGATGCAGAAACGCCATCAGCACTAAATGCGGCGCAATTTCAGGGTAAGACGCACTTTTGAGTAAGGGTTCGCCATGTTGCAACCAAAATTCTAAAAAAGTTTTCAGTAAAGCCTGAGTATCTAATTTACCTTCTGATGTCAACCAACTCGGTGCAATTTGGGGCAGAGAGGCCATTGGAGTTACGGTGAGCACGCGGGGCAAAACTTCGCGATAAATTGGGTTGGCGATCGTCAATCCACCCTGAACGTCCATCTTACACAAACCCAAATCGATTAAAAACTGAATATCATCATTGGGGATATTGCCGAGTTCCAAACCCGCCAACATCGGCTCGATAATTGCTTTGACTCGGTTTTCTCTGAGTCGTTCAGCCAAGCTATCTAAATGCGTATCTTGTCGTTTTATCAGAATTTCTTTAGCTTCTAAAATATGTTCTGGTGTAATTTCTATAGATTCATCTGTTACTAATTCTTCGACGATTTCTTTGGCTAAAGCATTCACCAACCAAGGTTGTCCTTGTGTTAATTCAAAAGCTAAGGCTACGGCTTCTGGTGTAAAAACTTGTCCGGTATTTTGGGTATGTTGCCCGTAGAGTTCTGCGACTTCTGAGGCATTAAAATTTCTGAGCGTAATCGATCGCACTTTAATATTAAACGGACTGGATGTATTGAGGCGATCGCTACCACCCGCAGCCACTTTATAATCGCGAACATCCCGCAAACCGATTAAGCCCACCGATTGCGGAAACGCACGAGGACGAGAGGGATAACCATTGCGTAACTGACGCAAAACGGACAGCAATACTTCATTTTGCAGCGAATCAATTTCATCAATGAAGACTACTAAAGGGCGAGGTGAAGTTTGTGCCCACTGCCGCAAGGTTTCTTCAATTCCTTGTCCCACCTCCATCTCTTGTTTTGCTGGTGGCTGGAGCTCCGGTGGCAAATAGACTCGCGCCTCACTTCGCCAAGAACTTAAAATCGCCGCTTGGGCTTGTTGTGGATTGTCATTAAAGGGCGAACCTAACTCTACTGAAACAACAATCGCAGTGTACTGTCCGCTATCGGTGAGTTGTTTGGCTAAAGCCAGCATGGCCGTGGTTTTTCCTACTTGTCGGGGTGCATGGATGACGAAATAGTTTTGCTGAGCAATCAGTCGCTCTAAATTTGGGAGGCGGCGGGTGGCAGGAAGCTGATAGTGAATGTCTTCTTGGCAAGGGCCAGCGGTATTGAACCAACGTGGCATAGGTCAACTGGGGCGAATGGGGCTGCTCTCAGTTTACTTTACTGTTGTTGGAATGGGGTTCTATTGTTGTTAAGTGGGGTTTGTACCGACTCATCGGGTGGAAATGAGAATCTTAGGCGGAATTATTAATTATCGATCGAGCTTCCGAACCATCTCCAAGGTGAGCCAGCGTTTGCTAGATAACGTTCGTGTTCAGCGGACGCAGACCATCTTTGCGACTCTATTCAGCGGACTGATACGTTCCGCTGCAACACGGTTGTTAGGTTGCTGGTAAACAGATGACTTTTTGAGATTCTGTAAGCTGTCACGATTTTGTACTAATACAAATGTGGCAACTGCTAGAAGAAAGTAACCAAAGCTTTTCTGAAGTTGCTTTGGTGAAACAAATTGGGCAAGATATGCACCGATCACTGTTCCACATCCTGCTAAAAATGTAAATGAAACCGTTAGCGTCCAATTTAAAGAAATATGTCCTAAATAACCAAGGAGACCAGCAAAAGAATTACACGCAATGATCAACAGCGAAGTTCCAATCGCTTTTTTCATTGGGATATTGCCTAACAGTACCAAAGCTGGAACGATGGCAAAGCCACCGCCAACGCCGACTAACCCGGTCAAAATGCCTACAGCAATTCCTTCAGTCATGAGCCATAGCCAGCAATATTTACAAGCAGGTTTGACATACTGGATTGCTGCTAAATCATCCTCGCTCATGTCAGGTTTTGCATTAGCGGAACGATAAATCATTAACCCTGCGGCAATCAACATCGATATTCCAAATAGAAGCATCTGAATTCCACTTGTGATGAAGGGAAGTGTGGCAATCCTGGCACCTAAATAAGCACCGACCATCGTTGCCGATCCGAAAATTCCTGCTATTTTAAGATTTAGATTGCCACGTCGCGCATGAGGAATACTCCCCAACAAACTCACACTTCCCACGATAACTAAGGTCATCGCGATCGCTGGTTTCGGTGAAACCCCCATGACATAAACCAGCACAGGCAGTGCCAGCACCGAACCACCACCACCCAACAAGCCTAAACTGATACCGATACAAATGGCGAAAAGATTTCCGAAAATCCAAGTCATAGTTTATTCCCAGATCGTTGATTGTAGGGCAACTTAGCTAAGAGCAATCCCATTGCACAGGTGTTCGTGACTCCAGCAAACACAAGCCCAGCACCCACAAATCCACTGAGAAGCAAGAAATTAGGTGAAATTAGCACGCCTAAAAGGGTTCCTAAAAACACCAATGAACCTGCCACAATTTGCACCTGCCGAAATAAGCTAATCGGCGCATTTTGACTCTTCTCAATCCCGTAGCCTGCATTTTTCCAACTAGAAATTCCGCCTCGTAAATGGCTAACAGAAGTCAATCCAGCCTCTAGACATCGCTGAGCAGCTTTCATGGATCGATTCCCCGATTGACAATAAAGTACAAGCTTTTGACCCGATGGCGGTTGAACTCGATCGGGATTGAATTGTGATAATGAGTGGAGTTTCGCACCAGGAATCCGTTCAGTCGCATATTCAGCAGATTCCCGCACATCCACTAATGTCACCGAGTTATGCTCAAGCCATTGTTTCAGAGTTTGAGCATCAATTTCTTGCAACTGAGGAGTATTCGTCATGATTATCCTTAAATAGAATAGTTGTTGGCAGGCGTGGCGATGGATTTGCCACAACGTTCATTAGCGGGTAATGCCTCCATCATTTTTTGCGGATCGGGCAAATCTAGCTTGTCCATAAATGCCTTAAATTCAGCCCGATCTCGCCCGACAAATCGAGGATTCCAGCGTTTTTCCTCTGCTACAGAAGAAACTGTCTGTCCACGATAGTCATGCGCTGGATAAATCAATGTGACATCTGGCAAGGTAAACACCCGTTGAGACACTGAATCAAATAAGGTGCCCGCATTCCCACTTTGAAAATCCGTTCGTCCGCAACCCCGAATCAATAGCGCATCTCCAGTCAGTAGATGAGTCCCATTGATGAGATATGCCATATGACTGTCGGTATGTCCCGGTGTCGCGATCGCTTGTACTTTAACGGAGCCAAGATTTAGTCTTTCACCATCTTGAATAAACTGATCGGCACAGTCTACTTGCGCCCGATCGGGGACTACACTGAGGCATCCCGTTGCCGATCGCAGCTCTGCCGCACCTGTAATATGGTCGGCATGAACATGAGTCTCCAGGCAGTAGCGCAATGTCAAATCCAGTTCTTTGAGCAACTTCAGATCGCGTTCAACCTGCTCTAAGACTGGATCGACCAAGATTGCCTCAGCAGAAGCGCGATCGGCAATCAGATACGTGTAGGTACTGCTTTCACGGTCAAAAAGTTGACGAAATAGCATCACTATTTGTCCTTGCTTATATTTATTGATAATATCATTATATAGTAGTATAATGAAAAAGACAAGTCTAAATTGAAATTAGTTCACTCCCGCTCTTATGTCACAAATCCCAATTTCCGCGCTGACCCAAGTTGCAGACTATTTCAAGGTTTTATCAGAACTGAGTCGGCTGCAAGTATTGTGTGTCCTCAAGGACGGGGCAAAGAATGTGACCGAAATCATTAAAGAAACTAACCTGGGGCAAGCCAACGTTTCCAAGCACTTGAAGATTTTGACCCAAGCAGGCATTGTGAAACGGCAGCCGCAGGGAGTCAGTGTTTACTATCAAATCACCGACCCAATGATTTTTGATTTATGCGAATTGGTGTGTCAACGCCTCGAAATTCAGTTACAAGAACAGTCACAAGCGTTAAAAAACCTCGACGGGTTGCGTTAGCCCTAATTGTTTCGATTTCATGTGTGGTAGACGTGCTGAATGATTTCTATTCAGGGAGGGTTTGAAGCATTGTCCTCACCGATAACCTAAGCAACCTAACTTATAATTATATTTTAGATTAGAGTCGATCGCACAGAATCGCACACCCTCGGCGATCGGTGCATTATGATAAAGCAAGCAGCGATAAAGTCTCGTCTTCATAAAATAATTCGATCGCGTTGAACTCCCGGCGCAGCAAATTTTCAACTTGCAATGTTGAACAGTTTCCGACGCGAAGCCAAATAACTTTCGGTGGATTCCCAAATACCAAGCTCAGGTCGTGCATATCCGCGTCTTTCGAGACAATCATCAAATTATTCTCTTTTGCATAATCCCAAACTATTGGGTCGATCGTTGCTTTCATTCCCACATCTCGAACGTGAATCGAATTTGGGAAAAGATCGCTCAAACGATTCGGCAACTTGGGCGACAAGTTTTCATCAAAAAGTAATTTCATGCGGATAAGGTCGCAGCCATAAACCGACGCTCACGGTCAGCAGCATAAGCTATACAAGCTTTTAAATCTTCTCGTGTTAAATCGGGAAAATCATCGAGAATTTCTGCTTCGGTCATCTCGGAAGCCAGGTACTCAAGCACTTCATAAACCGTAATTCGCAAGCCGCGTACACAAGGCTTACCACCGCGTTTATTTGCTTCGATCGTGATGTAGTTTCGGTAGTTCATAGTTTGATATGGGATTTTTAGCAGACCAGTTTAGAGAACAGATTTCAGTCCAAGACGAGCAACACTACATTAGTTCCTGCCCTATAGCGTTCGACATATTTTCCTCTAACGCCACCCTTCATCTTACTAAAATTATACTCAGGACGTAACTCGTCCTCTAGCTCTTGATTATTCTCCATCTTCATAAAATCTCCGCTCATTTCGGGTTACCTCTCGCGCACTGAATGCTGTTGAGTTAGACCTCGACTTTCTAGATAATAAAGAATTGCTTCGATTGGGTCAGGCATCACGATCGGCTCGTGTTTGTTTTCGTAGGCTTCAACTAAGGTGACTAATATTTCTAATCGATCGAATTCTGGAGTTCCTTGAGGAGCTTCAAACAAATGCTCTATTTCTTTCAGCGATGCTTTGTAATCTTCTTGGCTTCTAATAGGTTTTAGGCTGTACATAATTACCTCAGATGGTTTCTGCATCCACTTTGTCATATTCAGCATGAGTGCCGATAAATCGGATAAAGATAATCCCAATGTCATAACGCATATTCTCACATATAACGAAGTTCAAGTGCATTGCAAAAGCTATTCAAGCGATTCAGCAAAGCATTGTAGTAGGGATAAGCATCATCTCGTTCATCTTGAAGGCGGGCATAAAGGGTCAGTTCTGGCTCTGCGGCCAGACGATCGAGAGGAACATCTAAGCCTGCTTCAGCTAGGCGCGTTGCTGCGATCGCGACTAACAATGACCCAACTGTATTAGTTTTACCATGATGAAGATCGTCCAGTCCGGGAAGAATTAGCTCTGCTCCCGGTAACTCATTTAAGTTCATAACTGTCCATCCTCTATGTTGCTTTCAAAACGTTTGATGAAGTTCTCAACTCTGCTTCTGAGCGCATCAGGATTAAGAGAGGGAAATCGGATTAATTCGGGTGCAATACTCTCAAAACTATTCCGCAGTTCTTCTAATGAAAATAATTTCTGTTCGTACATGGCTTGAACATCTTTAATGTCCCGATCGAATCCCCTGGATATTTTGGAGAGTGCTTGGGCTATAAAGTCATAGTGATAAAACGAGATTTGACCGTATTTGCCAATGAAGATACTCCTGTCGCGCCACCCCGGAATTGTGGGTAAGAAATCCTGTGGGGAAGCCAGTTCGATATTGATATTCAATTCTTGTTTGATTTTGGCGATCGCACCAAAAATGCCTGGGGGTTCAGGATCTAGACGAATATCAATATCAATCGTCGAACTCCGCCATCCAATCAGTAGGGCACTAGCACCACCCGTGAAATAAATGCAGCCTGAACCCTGAGCTTCTCTACCCAAGACTTGCATCAGTCGTTCGAGCTTCTGGGAGTCAACATTCGGACGCATATTCTGCCTGCCAACTGATAAAGTTTTACTCTTCCACGCGATAGCCCAATTCTGCCAAACGGGTGCGGGACTGCCGCCATTTCGGCTGCACCTTGACAAATAACTCCAAATATACTTTACCTTCAATTAACTTTTGAATCTGTTCGCGGGCCGCACTGCCGATCGACTTGAGCATACTGCCGCTTTTACCAATTAAAATACCTTTTTGGGAATCTCGTTCAACGTGAATCGTCGCCAGAATGCGGGTAATTTTCGCTTCTTCTTGAACGATGTCGATCGCGATTGCTACAGAATGCGGCACTTCTTCCCGCGTTAGCAGCAAAATCTGTTCCCGAATCAACTCGCCCATAATAAAGCGTTCCGGCTGATCTGTTACCAAATCTGGCGGGTAATAGTAAGGCCCAACTTCCAAATGTTCGATTAACAACTGTTGCAGCGGTTCCACACCCTCGCCTGTGAGAGCCGAAAATTTGACAACTGGCCACTCGGGATTGACAATTTGCTCGTAAGTTCGATCGATCAACACGGAATCCTCCGGTTGTTCGTCCAACTTATTCATCCCCAAAATCACCGGAACTTTGCAATTGCTGAGAATTTCAATAATATATCGATCGCCCCCTCCCGATTCCACCGAACCATCCACCACAAACAGCACTACATCCACAGACTGAATCGCGGTGCGCGCATTCTGCACCAAAACCTTACCCAGTTGGTGGTGCGGCTTGTGAATTCCGGGAGTATCGACAAAAATAATTTGTGCTTCCGGCGTCGTCAGGATGCCCCGCAGCCTGTTGCGCGTCGTCTGAGACACCGGCGAAGTAATCGCAATTTTCTGCCCCACCAACTGATTCATCAGCGTGGATTTGCCAACATTCGGGCGTCCGATAATACCCACGAAGCCAGACTTGTAGCCCGCAGGAGCCGCGGGAACACCCATAATTTCCGATACGTCGATAAACTTACTATCTTCCACTAAAATCACCTATTTTCAAGCCCCTTCTCCGTCTATTGTCGCCTGAAAATACTCAAACGCCCATCGGTGCAGTCTAGCATCTTTCTTCCGCTGGTATAGCGCATAACACTCAAAGGGCGATCGAGCCCTCAACCAGTGTGAAAATGCCACAGGCGATCGACAAAACTTGATATCTGACACAAAATTTGATAAAGTTCCAATGACATCGATCGAAAATGAATCATTCTGGTAAAACCGAGTCCCCAACGCTGTAACAACTTCAGATGTGTAAATGTCTCACTCAACTGAAACAATTCTACAGTTTGTCAGACCAACCAGTTTTTACGTTTTTGAAGATGTCTGGTAATAAATTAGATGGGTCAAAACCAAGATAAAATTTCATTAGCATTAGATTTTTTATAAATTAAAGCTAATGTTTTGCCCCTACCTAATTAGTGCTAACCGTCATAAAGTTGAGGAGATGAATCGGATGAAATCGAAATTATTTTGGAGTTGCTGCACCGTATTGGTAGCCAGCTTACCTATTCCTGCCTTCGCTCAAACAGCCCCTCAAGCAGGTATTGACTACAAAGGCGGCTCAAAGAACTACCAAACAGTACCGGGCAAAATTCCTGAAAGAACTTTACCCAAAGCCTTTGACTTTCCAATTATTACCAACGTTGCTACTGACACTAGCATCACCACAGATCACCTAATTACCGAGCAGTTTCGCGCCCCCGCGACTCGTACAGAATACACCAGCGCTCTCACCACCTGGTCAGAATCTATCAGAGAATGTCTGGCAAAACAGCCCCGCTTGATCCGGGCCAGCACCAAGAACCCGATTCAGATTAATGGCAAAGTAGGCACGATTGTCAGAAATGCAAATAACCGTGCAGTTTGCAAATAAGCGAGTAAGTTCCGCTGTCTGAAGACAAAAACTAAAGAGTGTTTTTACACAAAAAGAGCAATAGAAAACCTATTGCTCTTTTTGTGTAAAAACTCAATTGGTTTGTAGTGAGGACTTTAGTCCTTCTTAATTTCTGAGGACTAAAGTCCTCACTTGGTTTGTAGTGAGGACTTTAGTCCTTCTTAATTTCTGAGGACTAAAGTCCTCACTACAAACCTGATAATTCCACAAATATGCTCTGAAACCCGAAGGATAGGGATTTCAAACTCTAATTCTCGATTAAGTAGCGCAAAATTCATTCGTATTCAGCAAAATTTCCCCATAATCAGGAATCCAAGCCAGCCACTTTTGGTCGGAGCACTGACACAACAACCACGCTTCATCAAAACTGAATGCTGTTGGCGGATTGAACAGTTTGACCCACATCGAAGGAGCCAATTTTGGTGCAGGTACGGCGCAGCCAAATTTTGCCCAGTCCAAGGCACTCGCGGCGCTGGCTAGCGTTGCTTGCGGTTGCCGACTACGAATATCTGTTTGCAGTTGCATAACTACTCCTGTAGAGCTAAAAGTCAGCACGCCTTGCGGGGTTTCAACAACTCATCACCAAAGGCGCAGATCAACTTAGATTATGTAGTCTATGCTACTGAATTTTCTTGGGTTCTGTGTGCTATTGTAGCAAAAATTTACAATCTAGATCGAAAAACCGGGTCAAAGCTGAAAAGACCGATCGACTATTTGGGCGATCGACAATTATCAATTACGATCGATCGGTCAAAACATTTAATTTATAGCAACCATGGCCGACGCTTAGAATATTCTTAATTATTTTGTCCCTCTTCGTTCTTCCCTATTCTCTCTTCCTTCTTGCTTCGGTCAACTGTCAACTGTCAACTAAGAGGGCGGGCACGCACCATCCGCCGCCCCTACAAACTGTCAACTGTCAACTGTCAACTGTCAACTGTCAACATGAACCCAACCGAAAATTTCAACTGGAAAACTCTAGACAGATTTGTAGAAATCAACTCTCATTGGGTAAAACTAATTGGCGAACATCTCGAAACAACCGAAGGGCAAATAGTAGAATATTGGCGAGTAGAAAGACCAGATTCAGTGGTCGTCTTAACAATTCAAGCTGACAAATTGCTGTTGCCCTCACCGATGTATCGCGCCGGCGTAGCAGCAGCAACCCTCGACTTTCCCGGCGGTCGCGTACCAGAAGCCGCAACACCAGCAGCCACAGTTCCAGCTATAATCAAAAAAGAACTAGGCGTGACAGAAAGTGCGATCGCCCGCATCCAACCAATCAACACCACAGGCTGGGAAATCAACAGTTCATTCTCCAATCAAAAACTCTACGGTTTTGTAGCAGAATTGCACCCCACAGCCACAGTAAACCCCGAACTAATCGGTGCTGCATATCCTGTAACCCCCGACGGAATTCGCGACTTGCTCAAAAAATTAACTTGCCTCCAATGTCGAGCCTTGTTGCTAGAATGGCAAAACCAAGATAATTTTAGATTGTAGATTTTGGATTTTGGATTCTCCCGCAACACTCGCCGATTGACGATTTATTAAAACCAATATCACCCAAACTAATCATGGCTCTCAACAATGAAGTTGCTGTCGAATGCCTCGACGTTACATATCGGCTCAACCGCAGACATTTAGTAGAAAAACTCAATTTTAAAGTGTTCCAAGGAGAAATTTTAGTATTGTTAGGACGCAGCGGTAGTGGCAAAACTACTACCATGAAATTGATTAACAATTTACTAACGCCAAGCAGTGGCGAAGTGCTTGTCATGGGAAAACCGACAACTCAGTGGAACGCAATTCAACTGCGGCGAAAAATTGGCTACGTAATTCAAGAAATCGGTTTGTTTCCCCATTTTACCGTCGAGCAAAACGTTGGTTTAGTGCCGAAATTGGAAGGCTGGGAGGACGATCGCATAAAATCTCGCGTCCACCAACTGTTAGAATTACTGAATCTTGACCCCCAGCACTTCGCCAAACGCTATCCCCATCAGTTATCCGGCGGACAGCGGCAGCGTGTAGGCGTCGCCAGAGCACTTGCAGCAGACCCTCCGCTGCTATTAATGGACGAACCGTTTGGTGCTTTAGACCCCATTACTCGCCTGGAATTACAGCGGGAATTCGGTCAATTGCAGCAGCAACTAGGGAAAACTGTGATTTTTGTGACTCACGGAATTCAAGAAGCTTTTTTTTTAGCCTCTAAAATTGGTTTGATGCAAGACGGAAGGTTGGTTGAATTGGCATCGCCTGAGAATTTTATGAAATCTCAGCATCCAGAAGCTCGCGCCTTTTTGGAATCTTTTTAATTAGCTAAATACGAATGCTGTTAGCAATCATGAATTACGCAATGATTAATTTTATTAACCGCTATGGTGCTGAGATGGTTCAGAGGTCGATGGAACACTTGTATTTAGTAATAGTCGCGATTGTTATATCTACGATTGTGGGAATTCCTCTGGGGATTTTAGTCACGAGAAAACCCAAATTGAAAAAGCCGATTTTGGGCTTTGCGAATATTATGCAAACAATTCCCAGTTTGGCTTTGTTTGGCTTGCTAATTCCGGTGCCAGTTGTGGGCGGAATAGGCGATCGCACGGCAATCATCGCCCTGACACTCTATTCCCTACTGCCAATTGTCCGCAACACTTACACGGGCATTGTCGGGGTCGATCGGGCGATTGTGATGGCCGGGACAGGCATGGGAATGACGGATATGCAACTGTTGTGGCAGGTGGAACTTCCCCTGGCGCTGGGCGTGATTTTGGCGGGCGTGCGAGTGGCTGCGGTAATTGCGATCGGGCTAGCAACTATTGCGGCGGCAATTGGTGCAGGTGGCTTGGGAGTCTTTATTTTTCGGGGCGTTGCTACAGTCAACAATCAGTTACTTTTGGCTGGGGCAATTCCGGCGGCTTTGATGGCCTTAGCTGCGGATTTTGGGCTGGGTTTCGTGGAAGCGCGTCTCTCGAAAAGTACATTGAAAGGTGTTAAAGAGGACTGAATTTGTATTTAAGGTATGTAGTTGCGCTGTCTTCGCTCCGGTTTTATCTATTAAGAGAGCGCTGAAGCGCAACAACGTACCTAAGAGGGCTGAAGCCCAACAACGTACCTAAGATCGCACTTCCTCTACTTCCTCTGCTAAGTTCATCTCAGGTTCAGCCTTTAAAAGCGGCAAACTTACCCTAAAAGTAGATCCCTGATTCTCGCCCGCACTCTCCGCAGCAATTGTCCCGCCGTGTGCTTCGACTAAATGGCGGACGATCGCCAATCCCAATCCCAGCCCGCCATATTTGCGCGTCAGAGACACGTCTTCCTGGTAAAAAGAATCAAAAATAGATAGCAAAAAGTCAGGGTGGATGCCTTTACCGGTATCGCTGACGGCAATCAGCGCCCGATTGCCCGATCGCTCCAGCCGAATCTCCACTCTGCCACCGTTGGGAGTAAACTTAATCGCATTAGAAAGCAAGTTCCAGACAATCTGCTGGAGTCGTACCGCATCGCCCGACACCAACCCCAGATCCGGCACCACCGCATGAATCTCGATCGACTTAGCCACCGCTGCCGTTTTCACAGTATCGATCGCAGATTCGACAGCCAAACTCAAATTCACCGGGGTGGGATTCAAGCTCAGTTTGCCGTGCATAATCCCCGCAATATCGAGCAAATCATCAATCAACTGAGTCTGCAATCTGGCATTGCGCTCGATCGTGTCTAAAGCTTTAGCAGTTTGAGCCGCATTCAAAGCTTGACTTTGCAGCAGTTGCGCCCATCCCAGGATCGGATTCAAGGGCGATCGCAATTCGTGAGAAAGCACAGCTAAAAATTCATCCTTAGCACGGTTAGCTTTTTCCGCTGCTGCGCGCAGAGCTTTTTCCTGCTGCAAAATACTGTCGCGCTGCTTTTCCAAGCATTTTTGGTCTTCAATATCAGTTGCGGTACCAAACCATTTGACAACTCGATCCGATTCATTCTTGACGGGAATAGCTTGGTGCAAAAACCATCGATACACGCCGTCGCAGCGCCGCAATCTACCTTCGGCTTGATAAGGGCTGCCGTCTTGTTGAGCAGACATCCAACGATCGCCCATCATAGAGACATCCTCAGGATGGACAACCGCCGGCCAACCTTCGGCTTGGGCTTGTGCTAGCGTCAACCCAGTAAAATCTAACCAGCGTTGGTTGACATCTAGCAATACTCCCTCAGCGTTTGCTGTCCATACTAATTGTGGGATTGATTCTGTTAAATATCGATAGCGTTCTTCGCTTTGGCGGATCTCTTCCTCAGCGTGCTTGCGATCGGTAATGTCGAGGTTAATGCCGCTCAACTGTAGCGGTTCATTTTGCGGGCTTAAGCTGAGGCGGGCCAGCCCCAGAAGCCACCGCACGCCGTATTTCGGGTGAACAATGCGGAATTCGCAGTGAAACTCTTCGCAGTGTTGCTCTACAACTCTCTCCACCTCTGCATTTGCTCGATCGCGATCCTCGGGGTGCACGGCATTTAACCAATCTGCGTATTCGGGTGCACCCTTCGCAGGATCGAGTCCGTACAAATCGAAATTTTCCCGGGACCAAAAAACTTTGCCAGTGGGAATTTCCCAGTGCCACGAGCCGGCATGGGCCCCCGAGAGTGCCAATCGCAGGAGTTGCTCGTTGTGGCGCAAGGATGCTTCTGCTTGTTTGCGCTTGGTGATGTCGATCAAGGTTCCCACGTAGCCCGTCACCGTTCCGTTACTGTCTAGGTAGGGCAGTGACTGGGTGTAGTACCAGGTAATGCTGCCGTCTGGCTTTACGTGCCTGCCTTCGTTCTGGTAAATTCCTCTGGGCTCAGGTTTTTCACGCCACTCTTGCCATTCTCTCCTCAGACGCTCGTGTTCGTCGGGATGCAAAGCTTGCACCCATCCCATCCCCAAGGCCTCTTCTACCGATCGGCCTGTCATTTCGCCCCAACGGCGGTTGACATAGAGACAATTATTTTGAAGATCGAACCGGAAAATGGCAGCGGGAGAGGCTTCTGCTAGGGTTGCAAACTGGCGTTCGTTCTCTAGCAAAGCGATTTCAGCTTGTTTGCGATCGGTAATATCCTCAGCAATTCCTGTGAGCCGATAAATCCTTCCTGTCTCATCTTTGACCGGAAAACAGCGGTCTCTCACCCAGCGTACAGTGCGATCGGGCAAAACAATCCGGTACTCTTCATCGAACTTTCCTTCAACAGCTTTCTGCTCAAACGCTCGGGCGTTCGATTCGCGGTGTTCCGGATGCACTAAATCCTGCCAAACCCGAGAGTCATCATACAAAGATTTGGGATTCAAGCCCCACAGCCGTTCGTAGGCAGGACTGACATAAAGCACTCGCCCCGAAGGGTAATCGGAAATCCAGAACACAGCATCGATGCTTTCTGCTAACTGGCGGAAGCGTTCTTCGCTTTCCCGTAAAATTGCTTCGGTGCGCTTCCGCTCTTGCAGTTCGTGTTGTGCTTGCTGATAAAGCTCAGCCTGCCGGATAGCAATGCTCACCTGCTGGGCCAACTGCTGAAGCAAATCAATTTCTAAAGGTTGCCACAGGCGCGGGGCGCCGCAGTGATGGACAATCAGCAGTCCCCAACACTGTTTTTCGTGCAGGATGGGTACGACTAGATTTGCCCTGACTTGAAATTGAGCCAGCAGTTCGACGTGACAAGGGTCGATCGAGACATCGTGAATATCTGTTTTTGCCGTCACCAATCCTTGACGGTAGGGTTCGAGATAACTCTCGGCCAAACAGGGATCGTAGATTTGGGAAGCTAGGATCGATCGCCACGCAGTGCCCACAGATTCTGCTACCACAGTCCCGCCACCATCTGGCTGCAACCGAAACACGATCGCCCGATCCGTGTCGAGAAACTGTCGCACTTCCTCTACGGTTGTTTGCAAAACGCGCTCTAAATCCAGCGATTGGTGAACTTGTTGAGCAATTAGGGCGATCGCGCGCTCTCGCTGCAATCGTTGCAGGCGTTCTGCTTCTGCCTGTTTCGACTGAGTGAGGTCTACTACTGTACCCAGGAACCGCAGCGGTTTGCCAGCCCAGTCATAGTAAAGTTGCCCTTTAGCGCCTACCCAATGCAGCGAACCATCGGCCCAGACAGTGCGAAATTCAACTTCATAGTTAATCCCTGTCCCAAGGGTACTGGTAATAGCCTCGCCAATAATCTCGCGGTCTTCGGGATGTACGAGTTCGATAAAATCTTCATAACTTGCCGGAGAAGTTCCCAGCGGTAGACCAAAAATCGGCCCTACCAGATTAGACCACACCACACAATTCTTAGGAATCTGCCATTCCCAAGTACCCATCCCAGCGGCTTTCAACGCTAAGTGCAAGCGTTCTTCGTTTTGTTGCAATTTGGCGTGTAATTGCGCTTTGTCGATCGTCGCATTCACCGCCAGCCGCAAGCTCTCCGGTGTCAATTGTTCTTTGATGAGATAGTCTTGGGCGCCGGCTTTGATAGCTTCGACTGCGATCGTCTCGTTCCCGAACCCCGCCACCACGATCGCAGGTAAATATCGCTGCGATACTATTTTGCTTCGCAGTTGGGCGATAAATTGCAAACCGTCCATATCTGGCAGCCGATAATCGAACAACACCAAATCTGGCTGGTGCCGTTCCCACAGCGCCAACCCTTCTTTCCCTAACGGGGCTGCGATTATGTTGTATTGGTACTCGCGATCGCGCAGCAGATACTGTCGGTACTTATGACAGTCTTCCGGGCTGCGATCGACAATCAAGACGGTGCGCTGGATCTGACTCATTGCAAACCTTCCTTGCAAGCGCGATCGATCTTCATGGCAATTTCACAGCACCCATCGTGTAAAGTCTGGATGCTTCCCTTCAATTGACGAACATTCATCGGAGCGATCGTACAGCTATAATTTGTAACAGATACTGGCAAAACATGAGCCAAACGCAGAAAGTCTATTTTTTGTATCGGCTTAAAAAGCAGATCGTTGCTACCAATACATTCTATCTACTTTCAACAAGTTATACGTAGATAAATTTTAAACCGTCAGCGTTGTGATTGTCTGCAAACCATCGGCATTCGGAGGATTTGCCATCAGATTGCGAATTTCATGCGATCGTGCAATGTACTCTCCATCGCTTAAAACAGCTTCACTCCCCTCCAGAGAAATAGGACTTGCCAAATCAATCCAAGAACGACAACCGCCGTATTCAGAAATGTACGGAATTTCGGCTGTTTCTGCGAGGCGATAAGCGCGCAGCAATAAAATATAAATTGGCTGGTTTTGTTTCCATTTCAGGCGGTCGCCGACAAATTTTTCATTCCAAATATGGTAAGGAAGCAGTGCCTTAATTGCTGGCTCCCAAGCCACCAAAAAAACATCAGTAATCTCAGCCCAACTGGCAATTCTAATATTTTCTGGATGCCAACCCGATTCTACAATTTTCACTTGACTTGCAAAATCTGGCTTTAATAAATCAGGTTGTTGGTGTTCAAAAGTTGGATAAAGCAAGACTTGCTTGTCACTGACATTAAACTGTCCCGCTTGCTCGCGAATACCACCCTTTCGCAACAGCAAAATCGTTTTGCCACATTCTAAAGCATTAACCGCTACATTCCATTCTTTCAGCGCGCAAGTAGTTGATTTCATAGGTGTTTTTTAGAGTTTAACAATAGTAACAAAATCGGTGACTCAAAGCTACTATACCTACTTTTTTCTGTTAAAATTAGATAGATTGAGGGTGAATACTAAAAATCCAAATGAGGACTTAGGGTATGGAAAAGCGACAATTGGGGACATCGGAAATTCAAATAACCCCGATAATTATGGGGACTTGGCAAGCTGGGAAGTGGATGTTGGTGGGAATTGAGGATGCTGAAAGTGTCAAAGCCATGCGCGCCGCTTTTGAGGCCGGTATTACCACCTTTGATACGGCTGAGGTTTACGGAGAAGGGCATTCGGAACAAATTATCGGTCAAGCACTTTCAGACGTGCGATCGCAAGTAGTATATGCTAGCAAAGTCTTTGCCAACCACCTCAGAGCAGATTTGGTAGTCGAAGCGTGCGATCGCTAAAAAACCTCAACACCGATTATATCGACCTGTACCAAATCCACTGGCCCGCCGACACTTGGAATTCCAAAGCTGTACCAATTGCCGAAACAATGGACGCCCTGAACAAATTAAAGCAACAGGGGAAGATTCGGGCGATCGGCGTTTCCAACTTTTCCCAGGCCCAAATAGCAGAAGCCTCCCAATACGGACGCATTGACAGCTTGCAACCGCCCTATTCTCTGTTTTGGCGCTGCGTAGAAAAAGACGCCATGCTCTACTGTCAAGAAAATCATATCTCAATCATCGCCTATTCATCTCTAGCCCAAGGAATATTGACAGGTGAATTTGGGCCAGAACACAAATGTGCAGAAGGAGATCGCCGCGCCAAAAATAAGCTGTTCCTCAAAGAAAATTATGCCCGAGTGCAAACAGCATTAAATCAACTGCCGCCAATTGCCGATCGCCACCAGACAAGCTTGGGAAACTTAGCATTGGCCTGGTTGATTGTGCAGCCGCAAACCAATGCAATTGTCGGCGCCCGCGACGCCCAACAAGCCACCGATAACGCTAAAGTGGCTGAGGTAAAGTTAAGTCAGGAGGACTTAAAAGAGATTGACGCGATCGGGCGAACAGTCACCCGGGCGAACAGTCACCGATCGTTTAGATGACAATCCCGTCATGTGGAACTTCTAAAATAGCTTGGGATCGGAATACCGGGCGGTTGAAACCGCGTCTATACAAACCAAACCCGCCTCCGCGGGTTGAAGACAAAAGCGGTTAAAATTTTTTTATTTTCTTCAGTCTGCGGAGGCAGACTTCGTTTGTGTAGACGCGGTTTCAACCGCCGTCTTATCTAAAATCTAAAATCTAAAATCGAATGAGTTACTGTTTAAACCCGAACTGTTCCAAGCCCCACAACCCGGATGCAGCCAAAATTTGCCGCAATTGCCGGTCAAAACTGCTGCTGCGCGACAGATACCGTGCTATAAAGGCGATCGGACAAGGCGGCTTTGGCAGAACATTTCTCGCCGTAGACGAAGACAAACCCTCCAAACCCCGCTGCGTCATCAAGCAATTTTTACCAGACAGCCAACTAATACCATCTGGAGTCGATCGCAACAGCAAAAAAGCAGCCCAACTTTTTGAACAAGAAGCAATGCGATTAGACGAATTGGGCAAACACCCCCAAATTCCCGAACTATTAGCCTATTCCACCCAAGACAACCGACAATACGTAGTACAAGAATTTATCGACGGCCAAAACTTAGCACAAATCGTCGAACAAGAAGGAACATTTACAGAAACTCAAATCAAAGACTTACTCAATAGCTTATTACCAGTCATTCACTTCATCCACTCGCACAACGTCATTCACCGAGACATCAAACCCGGAAACATCATTCGCCGCGCCGACAAACAATTAGTTTTAGTAGATTTTGGCGCCGCCAAAATTGCCACAGGTACGGCATTACTCAAAACAGGAACCAGCATCGGCAGCCCCGAATACATCGCCCCCGAACAAGCCAGAGGCAAAGCATTTTTTACCAGCGATTTGTACAGTTTAGGCGTAACTTGCCTGTATTTGCTAACACAAGTTTCCCCATTTGACCTTTTCGATCCAGGCGAAGATGCCTGGATCTGGCGGCAATATTTAACAAATAACCCTGTCAGCGAAGAATTAGGAAAAATCTTAGATAAAATGATTGACAATGCTACCAACCGCCGCTATCAAACGGCTGTTGAAGTATTAAAAGAAATAAATCCGCAAAGTGCGATCGACCTAGCAATACCCGAAAAACAATCCAACAAGTTAATTAAACCAGAAAAAACTACCGCCCAGCCCCAACAACCTACATATAACTGGCAATGTATTCACACCTTAACAGGTCATAAAAACTTAATTTACTCTGTTGCTTTCAGCCCCAACGGAGAAGTCATAGCCAGCGCTAGCGATGACAAAACAATCAAACTGTGGCGAGTAGAAGACGGGCAAGAAATAGTTACTCTTGCAGGCCATACTAACTCAGTATATACAGTAGCTTTCAGCCCCGACGGACTGATGCTAGCCAGCAGCAGCCACGACAAAACAATCAAACTTTGGCGCATGAAAGACGGGCAAGAAATGCGATCGCTTGTGGGTCACAGCAACTCAGTTTACGGCGCAGCATTCAGTCCCGATGGAACTCTAATTGCTAGCAGCAGTTGGGACAGAACAATCAAGATTTGGCGAATCAAAGACGGACAAGAAATCTGCACCCTGGCGGGTCACATCAACTTAGTTTATTGTGTCGCCTTTAGCCCCGATGGCGAAACTCTTGCTAGCAGCAGTTGGGACAGAACAATCAAGATTTGGCGAGTCAAAGATGGGAAACTAATTCGCACGCTGACAGGTCATACAGACAGCGTTCGCTGCATAGCTTTCAGTCCGAACGGCGAGTTTTTGGCTAGCGGCAGCCACGACAATACAATTAAAATTTGGTGGGTTAAAGATTGGCAAGAAGTTTTAACTATCAGAGGTCATTCGTGGTATGTTGATTCTATTGCCTTTAGTCCAGATAGCGAGATTCTGGCTAGCAGCAGCAATCAAACTATTAAGATTTGGCGAGTTAAAGACGGTGAAGAAATTTGCAATATTGCAGGTCATACTAACTCGGTTTATTCGGTTAATTTTAGCCCGGAAGGAGAGTTTTTGGCTAGCGGTAGCAGTGACAAAACTATTAAAATTTGGCAGAATACCATGTTTGTTTAATTAGCGCGATCGAAATTGTTTGTAATCGTTGGGCGGGGGCAGGTTTATGATAATTTTCGGTTTTAGGCAATTATTGTTGGTGAACCTGCCCCTACAGGAATTACGATCGATTCACCGAACACCATATGATTCAACCGTTTTCCCTTTCAATTTTCAGTCGCAACTCCCGAATAACTGTACTTGTATGGCGATCGCGCGACATTTGCCAGCATTCCTCCACAATTTCTGATATATTAAAATTGGGAAAATAACGGCTAACTTAACTTTCGACATAGCGATCGTTTTGCAAGTCGTAAATTCTGAGCTTATTTTTCTTAAACAGCCACACTTCCGGCACTTGATAAGGCAAGTAATCATCTAAATCCGTATAGCTAGTTACGTCTACTTCAATCACCAGATCGGGCGGCGGTTCAACACCCCAAGCAATCCGATCTTTACCAAGAATTGCCGCGCAATTATCAATATAAAAACAATAATCTGGTTCAATTCCTCTTTCCTCCGGCAAATCCATCGTAATTGGCGTAAACGCTTCATAATCTCGCCCCAAGCAATCTAGCAAAACTTTGACAACATCAGCAATGATATTTGCTTGTTTTCCGTGTACGGGTAAAGGGGACATTAACAAAATTTCTCCTGGCCGATATTTGATGCGCGGAATTGAACGATCGCCCAATTGTTCTACAAGTGCTTGGTAATCCTGCCAACTACCAGGAAATTTTATCAGTGTTCCTGGTGGCAAATGAATCTTTTCTGGGGTGACGACTGCGAACATAAAACTTATACCTCGACTGAGGATGTGTGTTTTAAACAACTAAAAGCTATTATCAATCTATCTGCTTCACTACCTCCGAGGCTAACCCTAGCACCTCTGCAATTTGCTCATCCCTCAATCCCAACTGTCGTAATTTAACAATCATTTCAATTTTAACTTGATTCGTGCCATCCTGGTAGTCGGGAGTCGGAGGCTGACTTTTATCTGGGGTAGGAGTGGGTAGTTCTGAGCAACCATTGATATAGTTAATTGTATTGCTATCACCATCAATATTATTACTATTATTTAAAGCATTTTTTATAGTTGATTGCCGTTTTAGGACAGATTTAAGATTACGTTTATCCACTGGTTCGCCGAAAACATCAGATAACATATGCAAAAGCTCGTAACCTACATCTTTAGCATGACCCGCAGTACAACCATAAGTATTTGCAATATCAGAATACTTTTGTCGCTTCAGTATTCCCTCGATAATTCCACGCTGCAAGTCATTTAGATGTTTGCCTGTCTTCGCACTGAGCACTTCATCTACAAATTGCAAGATATGGGCAGTGTCCATCAGTAGGCGTGTCAGAGAACTCTAGTTAGTATACCCGACTTTATCCGCCTTTATCCGTCTTTTTCCGCCTTGCATCCAAATTTTATAAATACCCGTCTTTTTCCGTCTTTTTTCGCTTTGCAGTTTTGTGCGATCGGTCTAAGATACAGAAAATGTAAGATTCATCGAACTTGCATCGCCCAGCATCATAGAGCAGATACCCCCTGAACGGTTACAATTAGGAGAATGAAAAATGGCACAAAAATACACTCTTACTTTCCAAAACAACTCTTCCAATAACTGGGATTTCTGCTGCTTTCAGCAAGACCCAGACATGAATAATCCTGAAGTCATGTCACTCGCATGGTTCGCTCTTCCTGTTGCTCAGACAACATCTGTCTCCTTTACTTGGGAGATTGATTATCAGTTTGTCTGGTCTCAGGCTGGAACCCTCAGTGCTGGCGTTATATTCTCGGCTTCACAGAAATGGGATGCCGATCTCACAACCTCAAACAATGTTAATTTTACAAGAAGGCCCAACGGAGCTTTTACGTTTCAGAATCAAGCGGCCGGTGGTCAAGTTGACACTCTATACATCCATCAAGATGCCACAATTCCGGCGAACGCTGCCGCAGTTGGCATCAATATGGGGATTGTTGGTTCACCTCCAGGTACAGGTACTGGCACGTTCGTGGTTCCAGCACAGATGAACATAAGCGCAACCTTTACGCCGCACCCAGAATATTGGTGCACATTCGGTCAGTATACTCCAGGACAAGTCTTGGATATCGGCGAGATGACAGAAAAAGCCCAGATTATCTTTCCCCCCAATGTGTACCAGATGGTAGCTACCCTTACCGAAGAGAACACCTGGGATGTTAAGTCCCTGCAAAGTGTAAATGCAGCATTTTTAGCAGGAGATACCCGAAGAGCACACGCCCTGCTGGGTAGTTCGCGTACTGTACAACCAAACATGAATGCCAAGCTAAGCATAGGTAAGTATACAGCAAAATGTACGGGTGCTGGATCTTATAAATTTTGTAGTGCGAACACGGTGAATTTCAATAATCAGGTAACCTTCGAGGTCATCGCGAATGATACAATCTTCTCAAACAAGGGAGCGACTGCTATTACTCTTACTTTCTAAGCTAAGAGTCACCTACTTTGCGTATTTTAGTGGCTGAACCCTAGATGAGGTTCAGCTACGCAATTTAAATGTCTAACAGCTTAGTAAGAATATTAAGAAGCGGCTGATCCACTCACACTCAGGAGTATTGAAAGATGAAGCTACGATCTTCTGCCAAAGACGCTTGTGTGATTGAGTGTGAAATTTTAAGTCTGGATTCAACACTTCTAGTCCTGATCGCCCGCCTCGTAGTGCGATCGCTATTGTGGATTGGGTAAAGATTACGCAAAATCCTTTAACTATGATCTTAAAGCAATATTTGAGGATTTGCGAAAGAAGCAAATTGCCAGCGGGCGGAAAGTTGTGAAACTCCCGATCGAGCGCTGGGCCAACACTGAACTGCACTCGACAGCAAGCTAAAACATTACTTTTTTATTGATCGGCGATCGCACTCTTTGTGTGGATGCGATCGCCCCTTACTTTTTTTATCGATAGGACGATCGCCCTTGTCTTTTTTACCGATCGACATCGACGCTGATTAGAAGCGGATAATCTCGATCCTGCATTGCGATCGCTGAAAACAAACATCAAATTCTCGAAAGAAGTTTGTTTGCCCGAGAATTAAGGGCACCTGAGAGGATTGTGCCCAGGCAAATGCTAGACGAACTGGTTCCAGATTCCCAATTTGAACCTGTACAAATATACCCCGTGCCTCAACCCTTGCAAGATTTCCAGCCAATGGCAAGCGGATAGTTTGTTCCTCCCAAATTGCACCCAATTGCAGCCCTATGTCATAAGGTAATAGGTTGACCGCAGATCCAGTATCTAGCAGTGCATTCGCGGAGACAGAAAAGCCTGCATGAATCAGAGTAATGGGAATCGTGGGTAATGCTTCATCGTCAGAAAAGGGAAACTCGATCGTACTAGGCATGAGTAGATGCCTCTCGGTCATCCCGAATCATCTGCATCAGAATGTTTGCAGCTTCCGTTGCATCGTAGGGCGACCAAACCGGATACTCTGATGCAGAAAAAATAACTTGTAGTTCAGCCTTTGGGATTTGCACAGCTAGGAGTTTGAAGAGTGATAATTTGTCTGGCTGGCTCAGACTGTTCACCAAAGGAATTAACTCAGCGAGAGACATAGTTTAAACTCCTAGACATACGAGGATACATTTATCATAAGCGATCTGTGAGACACGGTTTTATAGATAGGCGATCGATAAGGACTGGGGATGCGATCGCACCTTTGTTTACCAATAATCTAATTTTAAACAGAATTGCGATCGCCCTTCCTCCACTTCTTCAACAACTCCGGCGTCACCAAACCTTGCGGAAAAAAGATTGTCCCCAAAACAATCAGCACCCCAAACACAATTAACCGCCCATCCCGCAGAAATTGCGCTAACCAAATCGGCAATCCCTGAATAGTGGCCATCCCCCTCAAAACCTCCGGCAAAGCAGTAAACACCATCCCACCCAAAACTGCTCCCAGAAAAGTTCTGCTACCACCAATCAACACAGAAGTCAAGTAAATAATACTAGCATCAAAAGTCCCTTGACGGGCGTTCCAAGTATTCAGGAAATGAGCACTAACCGCACCCACAACACCAGCTAAAACAGCACCTAATGTGAAAGCCAAAACCTTATAAAAAGTTGGGTTAATGCCGATCGCATCCGCCGCCAACTCATCAGCCCGAATCGCAGCAAAAGCCCGCCCCACCCGAATCCGTTCCAGCCGATAGACGATCGCCATACTTACCAACAGTAAAGGCAGTACAATCCACAAATACTCGATCGGCGTCCCAAACGGTTGCGGAATCCCAAAAATGCCCACAGCCCCGCCAGTGATATCCAGATTCAGCGATAAAACCCGCAAAATTTCCACAAAAGCAATAGTTGCGATCGCCAAATAAATCCCACTCAACCGCAGCGCCGGAATTCCCACCAAAATCCCCAGCAACCCCGAAACAACCCCTGCAATTATCATCTCCACTAACAGCAACGGCAGAGGAAACAAACCCCCTGTCGTCTTAAACACCGTCGTAGACAAAATCGCCGCAATATACCCACCCAACGCATAAAAACCAGGGCTAGCCAGAGACAACTGTCCAGTCATCAGAGGCAAATACAGCGACATTCCCAACATTGCACCCAGCAACATCGAAACGATTAAAAACCCGTAAGTAGTAAAAAATGTAGCCATAACTTTCTTTATTTCTTAGTCCGCGAAGGCGGACTTCGTTTGTATAGAAGCGATTTCAATCGCCGAATCTTTTGAATCAAACGCCTTTATTTCTTAGTCCGCGAAGGCGGACTTCGTTTGTATAGAAGCGATTTCAATCGCCGAATCTTTTGAATCAAACGCCTCTATTTCTTAGTCCGCGAAGGCGGACTTCGTTTTTGTAGAAGCGATTTCAATCGCCGAATCATCAAGGAAATAACAAACTTACACCTTTTGAATCAAACGCCGCCCAAACAAACCATGCGGCCTAACCAACAGCATCATAAACAATATAGCAAAAGCCACAGCATCCTTATAAGCCGAAAAATCACCAGGTACAAAAGCCTCCACCAAACCAATAATAAACCCACCCAAAACTGCCCCAGGAATACTCCCCAAACCCCCAAGCACAATCACCGCCAAACCCTTCAAACCAAAAGCAATCCCAAAATACGGCCCAGCAATACTCACGCTAGAACCCACCAAACTCCCAGCCAAACCCGCCAGAAAACTGCTCACGAAAAACGTCAACACAATATATCGATCGGTATCAATCCCCAACAAACTAGAAGTAGTAGCATCTTCAGCCACAGCCTGCATTGCTTTACCAAACTTAGTGAAATTTATCAAGTAAGTTAAAACAGCCACAATCGCAACAGATACCGCAAAAATAACTATTTGTACGCTACGAATTGGAATAGGTTTATCCACTGTTCCGAAGTTAATTGCCGCAGGCAAATAGCCGTAAGTATTAGCAGGAAAAGTGTAAATCTCCGCACCGACTAGATATTGGATGATATTAGCGATCGCCACTGCTGCACCCAAACTAGAAACCACCGTCAGCAAGGGATCTGAGTGCCGGCGGCGTAAAGGCAAAAAAGCAACTCGTTCCACAATTACTCCCACCAAACCAGCCATCACACTTCCCAAAATTAACGCAGCAGCAAAAGGCAATTGCACCGGAATTCGAGCATTAGCCCACAACCCATTAAAACCGACAGCACCTCCCATCAGCGCATAAGTGAAATAAGCACCCAAGGTAAATACAGCGCCGTGAGCAAAATTAATAATTCCCAGAATAGAAAACACCAGCGTGTATCCCAGTGCAAAAATAGCATACACGCTGCCGATCGACAAACCATTCAGAAATTGTTGCAGAAACAGAGTTAAGTCCATCGCCAGTCACTAATTAGGCATCAAAATTAAATCATTCAATCACAAATAGGATAAAAAACTACTGTCATATTTTTGACTACATTCGTTAAATCCCTACAAAATTCGTTGCCGAAATTCCTTTATTTCAAAAATTCAAACTTCCCATTAACTCCATCCGCATTCATTTTAATTTGTGCCACATAAAAGTCTTTTTGATTTATTTCACCTTCCGGCGTAAAAGAAATTTCCCCCAAAGGCGTATCATACTTGCCAGTCAACAACTGCTCATTAAGCTTTGTACGCAATTCTGCCAAAGGCTTTTCGCTAACCTTAGACTGAGCATTAATTGCCTTTAATGACTCCACAAAAACTTGTACGCCAGTAAAAGCTTGAGCGCTAAACTGAGGCGGTTCCTTCTTAAATTGAGCGCGATAAGCCTCGCGGAAAGCCTTATTAATTTCATTCTGATATTCCGGACTGTATGCTTGGGCAATCAAAACCCCATCGCAAAGAGCCTTGCAAACAGTAAATACATTGGAAGTATTCAAACCGTTGCCGCCAATAATAACGCCTTTGTAGCCCAACTCCCGCAATTGCTTAATTAAATTGCCTCCATCTGCGGCCAACCCAGAAATAATTATCAAATCGGGCTTGACATTGATCCCATTAGTGGCTTGAGATTGGAAATCTGTATCAGTAGTCAAGAATTTTTGGACTGTTGCCAATTCCAGCCCCATCTCTTTAACGGTTTTCTGAAAAGTTTCCGTCTCAGATTTGCTGAAAGCATCATTCTGAGCAAAAAACACGGCTACTTTCTTGATATTGGGATTTTGCTTCAGGGCTGCTTTAACCGCATTAGGTGCCACCACAGCGACAGGCGCGGAGACTCTGGCCACATAATCGCCAATCTGGGGAATACCTTTAGCCGTGTTGGAGGGTGCGAGGACGGGAACTTTGGCGCGATCGGCGATCGGATCGGCACCAAAAGCCTGCTGTGATAGAGTTGGGCCCACAATCCCCACCACCTTATCCTGATTGATCAGAGTATTAAACGCATTAATCGCCCCTTGTTCATCTCCACCCGTATCTTGGAACACCAGTCTAATCGGCGTCCCATCCACACCGCCCTTATCGTTAAAATACTTCTCAGCAATTTTCGCCCCAGCCACCTGTTCCTGACCGAGTAAAGCCACATTGCTAGTTTGCGCCACCCCAACCCCAACCGGAATAGCCGCAGAGTTCCCCGCAGCCGAAGCCTGTGGCGTAGCTGTGGGAGTTGGTGAAGTACCTGGAGATACTGTATTAGTACCAGTCTGGGGAGTGTTGGTCTGACTGCAAGCCAGCAGCAGTGAGGCGCAGGTTAGGAACAAGGCAGTAGGACGAGCAGTAGGTTTTTTCATGGGCGGGCGATCGAACACATATATATAGAACATCTGTCTGTGTCTGTAAAGATATTCTACCCATTAGCGGAAGAGTCCCCGGAAAAAAACCTTAGAATTACGCCCCAAACAAGTGAAATCCGGAAAAGCAGATTGGGCGATCGGGTGAAATAGTCTGTCTCAACAGCCAAAACGCATACGGTGTATAGTTTCTACACAACATCAAAAATATTTTCGCAAAACGCTTGACAACCCCTTGCGAAATAAGTATATTAATAAAGCGCCAGAGAGAGAGCGGTTCACACCGCGAACTTAAGGCACAGAGAACTGAACCTAGAAAAAAGAATA
>NZ_JAHREU010000063.1:0-42560 GCF_020883145.1 Microcoleus sp. CAWBG27 | reverse complement strand
GCCGAACACTACCAGTGTTCGGCCCATTTGTCGGCGGAATGATACCCGGGTTCGGCTCATTTGTCGGCGGAATGATACCCGGGTTCGGCTCATTTGTCGGCGGAATGATACCCGGGTTCGGCTCATTTGTCGGCGGAATGATACCCGGGTTCGGCTCATTTGTCGGCGGGATTGGCTGCCGATTTGTTGGCGCTGGATCTTTGCCGTCGTCAGTCAACAACACAATATTACCCACAATACTAGAACGCGGAAACGACTGCGATGTAATTCTAGATTGTCCAGTTGTAATTGCACCCGCCGTACCGTTAATAGTAGTATCTCCCACGACAAACGGTTGAATCGGCGGCCCTTGATCTCCACCAGCGTGCACAATTGTAATTTTGCCACCACCGGCGCCACCGGCAGTAGAAATACTAGCAAATCCTGTTGGCGAAAGTGAGGTGGAAAAACCACCTGTAGCGCGGAAAAAATTCCCCGTCGAAATAAAGACATCGCCACCAGTGCCACCTGTACCGCCTTGGGCATTAATTGACTCTACTTGCAGATCGCCGATCGGATCTAAGAACACATTACCACCATTTCCGGGTGTACCGAAGGAGGTAATTTTTCCCGCCGTAATTGAATTTAAAGCTTTAACGGTAATGTTCCCGCCAGTATTTCCCGCTGTATTCAAATCTCTAGCATTCACTTTTCCGGTAGGGCTCAACAGCTCGATTGTCCCTCCATTTGCCCCGTTTGAAGCAGTGACATTTCCCAACAAATTGATATTTCCGGTGCTATTTACTTGCAAGCTTTGCGCGTTAATCTTCGAGTTTGCTGTCACATCCGCAGCATTGGCTGTCAGATTTCCTAGGGCTGTGGTTGCGCCCACCGATCCATTGAAAGTGATGCTGCCGCTACCTGCTGCGAGATTTAGATTCCGGGCGCCATCTATACTGTCGATCGCACCTCCAAAGCCAATATTCCCCCCAGCCGTCTTCAATACAGCATCTTTCGTCAACCCGAGAGTACCGTTAACATTGATATTGCCGTTATTCGTGGTAACATTGCCACCCAACTTAGTATTTAAGGCAGTAACATTCAAACCTGTCAGTGGCGTTGTGTTGCCGATATTTCCTTGCAGCAGCACATTGCCTTTAGTAGCATTGATGTTCAAGCGCCGAGATCCATCGATCGCACCTGCGATACTAACATTACCGACGGCACTGCTGAGAGCGACATCACTGCCGAGTTTGACATTATTGCTGTTAAGAGCAATACTGCTGTTGTCATTTCCGGTAATATTGGCGTTAAGTGCGATCGTACCACTGCCCGCTTGAATCGTGACTGGGGCGGTAAAAGTGAGATCGTTAGGAATAGTAATATTGCCGGTGCCATTCAATTTCCCGATCGCGATCGAGCTAAATCCCTTTTGAATCAAATTAATTTCCGATGCCGTCAAATCTAAAGCGGGAGTAGTGTTGTCGGTGCCACCAACCACAATATTTTGTCCTGCCTTTGTCGGTTGCAACGCTAGCGATGCCGTACCAGAAACCTTATCGGAAAAATTTATTTCACTTGCTGTTAAATTCAGCGAGTTACTTCCTGCTGCTAAAGTCGAACCGAAAGCAATAGTTGCATCTCCCGGTGTCAAACTTACAGGAGCTTTTAGTGTCACCGGGCCTTGAAAACTGATGTTATCATTAGTTGTGGTGACATTGTCGCTAAGCGCAACACTTCCCGGCCCTTTTTGACTGAATGCACCGTCTAAATTCAGGTTTTTCTCAATATTGAGATTAACCTTATTGGTAATTGTGAGCGTGCCGTCATTGTTGGTTGTGACAATTCCTTTGAGATTAACATTGTCAGCAGCAATACCGAGATTGCCAGCTACCTCAACAGTCTTGTTGAAAGTAACGTCGCTGCCTGCGAGAATCTGATTGTTGGCAATTGTCACTGCATCTGCATAAGTTTGAGCGCCAGTTGTCGTGACGCTGCCACCTAAAGATGTTTTGCTGTTGGCAGTTAAACTTGTCAGAGGAGTTGTTTTGCCGATCGCACTTGTGAAGGTAACATTACCGCTAGCCGCCTTCACCGTCAAATCGCCACCACCGTCAACAGTATTGTTAAAAGTTAATTCGCTGCCAGACAGAATCGGATTGTTGGCAATCGTAACTGCATCGTTATAGGTTTGAGTGCCGGTTGTAGTGACATTTCCCTTCACTTGAGTTATACCACCCGCATCTGTAGTCAAACTCGCCGCCTTGACTGTTTGATTAAATGCAGTTATTCCTTGAGAGTTAGCTTTCAGATTGCCGATCGCACTTGCAGCCCCAACTGCACCGCTGAATGTAATATTGCCACTACCCGAATTCACAGTCAAATCGCTACTACCGTCAACACTATTATTGAAAGTCACAGCGCTACCTGACAGAATCGGATTGTTGGCAACTGTGACAGCATCTCCATAGGTTTGAGCGCCAGTTGTAATGACATTCCCCTTGAGTATAGTTGCACCAACCGCATTGGTAGTGATGCTAGCAGAACTGACAGTATTAAATGTGGTTATACCTGTAGAGTTAGCAGTCAGATTGCCGATCGCACTTAGAGTCCCAACTGCACCGCTAAATGTAATATTACCGCTACCCCCATTCACAGTCAAATTGCTGCTACCGTTCACAGTATCCTTGAAAGTAACGCCGGTGCCTGCGAGAATTGGATTGTTGGCAATTGTGACAGCATCTCCATAGGTTTGAGCGCCGGTGGTAGTCACATTGCCATTTAATTCAGTTTTGCCGCCAGCATTGGTAGTGAAACTGGTAGCAGTGACAGCATTAAATGTAGCCGTACCACCACTGTTGACAATAATATTTCCTAAGGGTGCGGTATTACCTATAGCACCTTTCACCGCAATATTTACCGTACCTGTTTCTAAAGTGAGATTGCCACTGCCATCAATATTATCATTCAACAGAATCTTGCCACTTGCTGAATTTCCATTGCTGATTAAGACGCTATCTCCGACTGAGACATTACCCTTAATTGTGATATCTTGAGCTGCGGTGGTAATATTTCCATTCAGGTTATTAGTAGTAGCGTTGAGAGTAACTGAAGCATCATCAGTTCCCGAAATTGCTTGACCTTTATTTACAACAATTGTGCCTTGAGTATTAAAAGTCACAGGATCTTTGAAAACAGCAGGCAAATTGTCTACCGTGATATTGCCTGTTGTAGAATTAGTTCCGATCGCAATTCCACTAAATCCATTAGCCAAGGACGATAAAAATTGTTTTCCTAAATCGATCGCCTTCGGATCGTCAGCAAGTGCATCCTGGAAGCGAATTCCGACATTGGGCGAAGACGGCGCAATTGACAAAGTACCCTTACCCTGTACGGAATCTGGGCCTCCCGAAAAGCTCATGTCATTACCGCTAATGCTAATATTTCCCGTACCGGGCAATCCCCTAGCATCAATGATATTGATCCGAACTAGATTGGGTGTGGCGATCGCGATATCGCCACCCGCACCGTTCGTAGAACTAGAGTTCCAAACTACTCCGGGATCTGCTAAAATGTTGCCTGTTTTGCCCGTGAGGGTGATTTTTCCACCATAGCCAGCGGTAGAACTAGAGTTAAGATTACCAGGACTAATATTGTTGGCACTCAGTGCAATCGGGCCGCCAATTCCGGTAGTAGAACTGGTATCGATCGCCCCTGTGGAACTCCTCGTAATATTACCATTGTTGCTCGTAAGCGCGATCGCCCGTCCGGGATTCGTAATATTGCCTGTAGTAATATCGCCAGTAGTGGTAATCGCGATCGGGTTTGATTTAGAATTGGTAACATTCAGAGAATTAACTATTGTCAGGGAAGCCAAAGGCACAGTCCCCCCTATTGCTTCGCTGAGATTGATAATACCTGTTCCCGAAGTCAAAGTTAACTTCCCATCACCGTCAACAGTTCCCCCAAAATTAATATCGCCTGCCTTCGTTAACCCAGTATCGAGAGTGACATTAGAACCCTGAACGAGAGACACTTTACCACCAAACGTAATATTCTGTTCGTTGGTGACAACATTTGCATTTAAGTTAGTAGTGGGAGCATCAAAACTAATTGAAGCATTATTTATCCCTTTAATGTTGCCATTGACTGCAATTGTGCCGCTAGTTTGGGGAGATCGAAAGGTGACCGGAAAATCAAAAGTAACAGCACTGGGGTCAGCAATTGCGATCGTCCCACTGCCGTCCGCCCGCCCGACAATCATTTGGGAAAATCCCTTGAAAGCTGCGAGTTCAGTAGTGCTGAGATTCAAATCAGTAGAATTACCAGCAGTGCCAACAGTAATACCTAAACTTGGAGTCAGGGGTTGCAACAGAATCGTACCTTTCCCACTGACTTGAGACGTGGGTGAAACCGTAATTGCATCACTGGTCAAAGTAACATCATTACCGGTTCCCGCCGTCAGGTTAATGTTGCTATTATTCAGGTTAATTTCATTAGTACCGCTTGGCCCATTACCAGTCAGAGCAACATTTCCCACCGTCGATTTGAGCGCTCCATTATTCAGATAAATTGCCGCCGAACCGATTGCTGCCTTACCATTCAGATCGATACTTGCCTTCGTCGATTCTACTGCTGAATTACCCTCAACAATAATGCCATAATTTGTTTTATTGATACCAGTCCCCGCACCTGTGCCAGTCATGGCGATATTTCCACTCGCCGATCGCACGTTAGAATTAGCAACAGATATCCCGCTGTTATTGTCTGTGCCCGCACCAGCCGTACCGTTGAAAGAAATACTTCCGCTTCCAGTTGATTCAACTAACGATCCATTTAGAAGTGGTACCTCTGACGACGGCAGGTTTTCCATGCGAATACCCTGGTTACCGCTTCCAGTGCCACCACCTGTCCCTGCGAAACTGATGTTTCCATTGTTTGATAGCACTTTGCTGGCGTTAATCAATATCCCGAGATTGTTGTTTGTGCCCGCACCGCCGGTACCGCTGAAAGAAATACTGCCGCTTCCAGTTGATTGCACTAAGGCCGCGTTGTCGATCGCAATACCGTAATTACTGCTGCCACTGCTGCCACCTTTTCCAATAAGACTGATATCTCCATTGAGCGATTTAACGCTGCTATTTGTCTCAATAGATATCCCTCTATTGCTGCCATTAATCCCATTGCCACCCGTACCCGTCAGGCCGACTTTTCCCGTTCCCGTTGATTCCACCACGGCATTACCCAACATCTGAATTCCGTATCCAGATCCGCTGCCGTTACCAGTCAGTGTAATCTCACCATTGAATGAACTTATCGTAGGCCCGCGCAAAACTATCCCGGAACTATTGAGGCTACCACCGCTAGTGCCGCTAAGGGTAATCTTTCCCGTTCCAGTAGTTGCTAAAGTAGCTGTTGTAGCAGGTGTAACGGTTCCGCCAGATACTTGAATGCCGACGTTGCCTGACGAATTTACTGCACTACTACCAGTGAGATCAATATTTCCACCACCAGCATTAATTGTACCACCATTAATATTAATCCCATTTCCATTGACAGTATTCCCGCGGCCAATACCGGTAAAATTGCCACCATTTGTATTAATCGTCGCATTGGTAATGGTGAGACTACCACCGGTGAAATTATCGGCATCTGCATTGACGGTGATATTGCCTCCCTGAGTTGTGATATTGTTGTTAACAAATATGCTATTACTGGCATTCAGAGTCAGGGAATTTTTATTGGCCCAAGCAATCGGAGCGCTAACTGTAATATCCCCTGCACTCGCACCAAGAGATGTAGTAGAAATAGTGACATTACCTAAACCCAATTGCGTTTGCAGCGTCCCGTTATTAATTGTAGCCGTAGGCGCAGCGATACCGGGAGCAAACACTCCTCCCCCGAATGCACCGCCTGCATCCGCACCTGTGCTAATAGTAATATTAGTAGGATCTAACAATAAGGTTCCGGCACTGCCCACAGTCGATCGCAAATCCACCAACCCAGCGAAATCCAGCGATTGTTTTCCCGATACCTCCACAAACCCGCCATTCCCAGAAAACAAGCCACCTCGGGCAGTAATATTCCCATTAAAACGAGTAGTTTCATCAGCCCAAACAATCACTCGCCCGCCATTACCGTTGCTAATCGCATCCACATTAATTGTCGAATCTGCACTCACAAACGTCCGCACAGCATTCGGCACAGTCCCCAAACCCTGAAAATCTCCGCCAATCAGTACATTCCCGCCGCCGTTAATACCCGAAGCATCGATGTTAGCCGCGATCGCGCCTACTTGAGAACCCAATATGTTAACATTACCGCCAGTATTGCCAGAGACGTTGATACTGCCGCTGGCGATCGCAGTTCCCGCAGTTACAGGCACAGCCACATTCCCCGCCAGCACAACATCCCCATTCGCATTTACCGTCAAATTCGTTGCTTGTTCCTGCCCTTTACCCGTCAGTAACTCCGGCAAAGATAACACCGGCTGCGTCCAATTATTCGGCAGCGAACCCCCAGTTGCTGTTGGTTGAACATCCAAACTCAATAAATTTCCCGCTTGAGAAATCCGCACCAAATTTTGACCGGGTACAGCCGCAATCAGAATGTTACCTCCGGGCGCCGTTAACTGACCTGTATTGACAACTGTACCCCCCGTCAAACTTAAACTTTGACCGGGCGCCACGGTCAAATTTCCTGCATTTACAATGCTTCCTGCTTGCGGACTGGTAAATGCGAGACTGTTCGGATTCCCGATTAAAGTTGCCCAGTTGTTATTGGCGATCGCGCTAAACCACTGATTGTTCCCAAAACCGATACCTGTGGCCGCCGTGGCGTTAAAAGAACCCGGTACGTTGAGGCTGGCATTTTGTCCGAAAATTATCCCCGACGGATTCATCAAAAACAGGTTGGAATTGCCACCTGTCACTTGAATTAAGCCGTTGATTACAGAAGGATTTCCTCCGTTAATTCTTCCTAAGATATTTTGAATGTTGGGATTGCTTAAAAAGTTTGCCGTTTGACCGGAACTGAGACCAAACTGAGTAAAACTGTGAAACAGGTTAGCCTTGTCACCGCCCAATGACCCCCCGGAAATGTCGTAGCGATTGCCGTTGGGTGTCACGACTGTGTTCGTGCCGTCTGGTGCGGGGGTGATGGGTTGCGCGGAAGCCGAGCCGGCCGCTGCATTGAGGCAGCCAACTATGAATAACCATGCGAGCAAATGTAGTTTGTTGGCTGCCATTGTGGTTAAAGATTTGTGCTAAAAGTGCGATCGTATTTATCTTTCCCTATTCTGACTCATGAAGGTTCCTCCTGTCAATAGGATTGATACTATTTCCCCTCAGAAAAATATAGTAAATCCGCAGGAAATCTATCTATTTAATCACCATAAATAATTGTTTTAAAGCTGGAACCCTTTTAAGGATAAATTAAAAGCAGACTATTCATTACTCCAATCCTCTTCTTTGCTTTGTCAAGTGCTGTCAACTATCAAATATTAATTATCAAATATTAACTAAGCTGTGGAGGATTTAAACCCCTAACTATCCAGCTCCGGGTGCGTCAGCTACAACACTGACTATACATGGAAAATACCTTGAAACTGACGCACCCTACAATACGCATTTTAAATGCTCCACAGCTTGTCAACTGTCAACTGTCAACTGTCAACTGTCAACTGTCAACTGTCAAGTGCCAAACAACTCCCTCCCATCGCTACTCCCGGCCGCCGCCACATCCCAGCTCGCTTTAGCCAAGCAACTCACCCAACAGCCAAAATTTTCTGAGAAACTTTATAATTTTGGGACGAGCTTTACCAAAATTTCACAAAAATTGACAAAAAAAATATATAAATTTTGATGAAAGCTAATATTTGCAAGTCTTCCAGTCAATTTGAGACACTTAGCGATACCAATAGATGTAGTAGCTTGTAAATCTATACTGAGTAAAAATCTGGCTGTGACAGGTCACCAACCCCAGCTATCAAGGCATGGGGCTTGAAATCGGACTACGCACCTTCACAAATTCAGGACTAAACCAGTGTCTAGCCTACGTCTTTAAGACAAACTGAACTATCACTCCTTGTGGTATCCCCCAAAACGTTAAGAATGCCACCGCAGCGTTTTTAACCACTTTGGCAGTCAGTGGCTAGCGGGAAATATACACCTAGAAATAGGGCTTACCGTAACTTTTCGGTAGCAAACACTATGCGTACAGGGTCGCAAAATTTGAAACGGTAATTGTCCCGTTGAAAGTGCAACACTTTCATCACACCGAACTCTTGCGACTCGCCCGGCGGTAGTAACAACAAATGTAAAGCCGTCCTAAAAGGACGGGGTTTCAAACCCATTTTTCTGATGAAAATATTCTGCCACTAGAGTATCAGTGAAAACTCTTAGAACAAGCACTCATTGACTCAAAAACACACCTAAGTGATATCAGTCTCTAGAGTCACTGGTGTAGAGCCTGTTTGGTCGGTTTGACGATCGCCCTTAATATCCGAGGGTCGCGATCGTCTATTCCCGTCATGGCAAGATACAAGCTAGGATTTAGCACCTTACTAACTAACAATACTGGAGGAATCAGGGTTATGGCTACCTTAACGCTAGTCAAAAAAACATCTTTTACAGTCGCCAGCTTGGCAACCACAATCTTGCTCAGCATCTGTACGCCCGCCCGAGCTTTCATGTTTGGCACCAGCGGCATCCAGTTCGATCGAGATACCAATATCAACTTTACATTCGACCAATCTCACGGCGCTTACCAGTCTAGCTTGTGGGTAGCCCAAGCTCAGACAGGAGTCAATGGCTACAGCAACATCACCCGACTGTTTTACGAGTTCAAACCCTCAGATAACGGAAGCGCCTATGAATGGAAAGGAACCTTCGGCAACTCAGTCAGCTCGAACAACGGCTCCCCAACTCAAACCTTCACCTTTTTGCAGGATCAAGTTTATGCCCTGCTGCTGTGGAGCGACAGCGGTAGTGGCAAACAATTCGAGCAGTACGCCTCCAGCAGCACCTTCATGAACAGCCCCGAATGGTTTGCCGCCAACACCCAGTTTCGCAGAGATGACTGTGTGGCGGCCGGATGCCAGCAAGCCGTCTTTGGCGACTTTGAACTCAACCCCCGCTCCCCCGACTCATTTACAAGTATCAACGGCGGTAAAGGCCCAGAACAATATTCATCCCTCACAATGGCCCAACTGGTTCAGGGTACAAAAATTTCCTTCGACGATGCCGGAGATGGAAACGATCGCGACTTCCAAGACTTCACCGTCTCCGCCGAGCTAGCACCCGAGCCTGTGACAGTGTTCGGCACCATGCTGGGGATCGGGGCTTTGGCGGCGGCTCGCGGAAAAAAAAAGCGACAGCAGCAACCAAAAAAATGACTCTTAAGCATCCCCATACAAATCTAAATAGTGAGTCTGTTCAGTGGTACTCTGAGAAATAGCATTTCTAAATGTTAAGACTTTTTCCACAACGGGAAAAATAGAATCCTAACAAAGGCACTATTCATGGTATCCACTGCAACAAAAACGAACGTAGGCTACATCACCCAAATCATCGGGCCTGTTGTAGACGTAAAATTCCCAGGTGGCAAACTGCCCCAAATCTATAACGCTCTCACAATTTCCGGCAAAAACGAAGCAGGTCAAGACGTTGCCGTTACCTGCGAAGTTCAGCAACTGCTCGGAGACAGCCAAGTGCGTGCAGTTTCCATGAGTACCACCGACGGCTTGGTGCGTGGCATGGAAGTAGTAGATACAGGAGAATCCATCCAAGTTCCGGTCGGAATCCCAACTCTCGGCCGTATTTTTAACGTCATCGGCGAACCCGTAGACAACCTCGGCCCGGTCAATACTTCCGAGAGTATGCCCATTCACCGCAACCCGCCGGCTTTCACCGAACTGGAAACCAAACCTTCGGTGTTTGAAACTGGGATCAAGGTCATCGACCTCCTGGCTCCCTACCGTCGCGGTGGCAAAATCGGTTTGTTCGGCGGCGCAGGCGTCGGCAAAACCGTAATTATGATGGAACTCGTGAACAACATCGCTAAAGCTCACGGCGGCGTGTCCGTGTTTGGCGGTGTGGGCGAGCGCACCCGTGAAGGTAATGACCTTTACAAGGAAATGATCGAATCTGGGGTTATTAACGAAGAAGACCGCAGCAAGTCGAAAATTGCCCTGGTATACGGTCAAATGAACGAGCCACCTGGTGCTCGGATGCGCGTGGGCCTGTCGGCTCTGGCGATGGCGGAATACTTCCGCGATGTCAGCAAGCAAGACGTGCTTCTGTTCATTGACAACATCTTCCGGTTCGTACAAGCTGGTTCTGAAGTATCCGCTCTCTTGGGTCGGATGCCTTCGGCTGTGGGATATCAGCCGACTCTCGGTACAGACATGGGCGACTTGCAAGAACGGATTACTTCGACTACTGAAGGTTCGATTACTTCGGTACAAGCTGTGTACGTACCTGCGGATGACTTGACTGACCCCGCTCCAGCTACAACTTTTGCTCACTTAGACGCTACAACTGTGTTGTCTCGCGGTTTGGCTGCGAAGGGCATTTATCCGGCTGTTGACCCGCTGGATTCTACTTCTACAATGTTGCAAGTTAGCGTTGTTGGCGAAGAGCACTATGGTGTTGCTCGTCAGGTGCAGTCTACTCTGCAACGCTACAAGGAATTGCAAGATATTATTGCGATTTTGGGTTTGGACGAGCTGTCTGAAGATGACCGCTTGACTGTTTCTCGCGCTCGCAAAATTGAACGCTTCTTGTCTCAACCGTTCTTTGTAGCAGAAGTGTTCACCGGTTCCCCCGGTAAGTACGTCAAGTTGGCAGATACCATTAAGGGCTTCCAAATGATTTTGGCTGGCGAACTTGATGAGTTACCTGAACAAGCTTTCTATTTGGTTGGCGATATCAATGAGGCGATCGCCAAAGCTGAAAAAATGAAGGCTGACGCTAAGTAATTTTAGTCAGTTGACAGTTGACAGTTGACAGTTGACAGTTGTCATTAGTCAGCAGTCATTAGTTAATAGCTAATGACTGCTGACTAATGACGAATAACTAACAACTAATAACTAACAACTAATGACTAACAACTAATGACTAATGACTGCTGACTAATGACTAAGGACAATTTATGACATTAACTGTGCGCGTAGTGGCCCCAGACAAAACTGTTTGGGATTCTAATGCTGAAGAAGTAATTCTGCCAAGCACGACAGGCCAATTGGGTATCTTGACCGGTCACGCTCCGATGTTGACTGCTTTGGATACCGGAGTGATGCGCGTCCGTCCTGGTAAGGAATGGGTGTCTATTGCTCTGATGGGCGGCTTTGCAGAAATCCAAGAAAACCAAGTAACTATCCTTGTCAACGGCGCTGAAAAAGGCGAAACGATTGATAAAGAAGCTGCTCGTACTGCTTACACCGAAGCAGAAGCTCGTTTGGAAAGCTCTGCTAGTGGCACTTTGCAAGAGCAAATTCAAGCTAAGCAAGCAATCAAACGTGCGAGAGCTCGTTTTCAAGCGGCCGGCGGCACGATTTAGTCCTCAGGGTAGGGACACGGTGCTTTTGTATCTCTGGTTGGTATCCAAGTCTAGATCCCCCCTAACCCCCCTTCTTAAGGGGGGGGACAAGAGTATTCAAAGTCCCCCTTCTTAAGGGGGATTTAGGGGGATCTAGACTCAGGGATCAACGAGATTTCTTAAGGGTTTTAGACTTAAGTTGACACCAATCAACATTGTTGTGTTCCTAGTGTGAGTGCTAAACCCCGGCCTCGGACAATAGAAATTGCATTGTTTCCCAAGATAGCCCTTGCTCGATATAGCGGGGGTTATTTGGATTGTAGGGACTATAGAGCCGATCGACACTGACAATCTTTGCTGTCTCCGGCAAAACTGGCACTTCTGGATCGCTCGCGGTCGATCGCACCAGGGAGCTAGAAAACCCTT
Source organism: Microcoleus sp. CAWBG27 (assembly GCF_020883145.1). Classification (NCBI taxonomy): domain Bacteria; kingdom Bacillati; phylum Cyanobacteriota; class Cyanophyceae; order Oscillatoriales; family Microcoleaceae; genus Microcoleus; species Microcoleus sp. CAWBG27. Next base: position 30,617 of record NZ_JAHREU010000063.1, on the reverse strand, counting down.
TAAAAATAGCAATTTCGTCGAATTCGCCGTCAATTTCGGCCTTCACGATTAACACTTCGTGCGATCGGGCGATCGTGTATTGTTCCAAGCGGCGAGCAATAGAGTCAGCCATAGCAAATATCACCGATAATGCGCGAAGGGAAGCCCCCATCTTTCCAGTATGGGAAGGAACGTCGCGCCAATTAATTAAACGTCCGACAGGACATCCGCTTTGACAGTATAATGCACTTAGGTGAGTTTTGATTGGTATGAAACAATTTCTGACGCTAGTTGTCAAGCTTCAAGTAGATATTAATCAGCAGCAAATGTTGATTGATACAGCTAGTGCTTTTGCGTCAGCTTGTAACTGGATAAATCAAAATGTCAATCCAGGTTTGACTAACAGAAACTCAGTTCAAGCCGTCTGTTACAAAGAAGTAAAAGAACAGTTTCAATTAACAGCTAATCATGTAGTTAGAGCTTGTGCCAGAATAGCTGCCAATCGTTTAACCGCCAAACACAAAGGTAAAAAGGTTAAATCTATTCAACCAACGAGCTTTGATTGTGATGCGAGAACTTTTCGTTTCATTGAGTCTAACTGGACGGTTAGTATTAGCACTATTGGTAAGAGGTTAACTGCACCCATTAGAGCGAGTAGCTACCATCGCGACAAACTGCACGGCCAACAACCTACCTCTGCTCAAATCTGTTTACATCGTGATGGGGATTGGTACGTTCATCTTCAGCTCAAATCCCAAACGCCAACCCCTCTTGCATCGGCAAGTGTAATTGGGGTTGATTTGGGTAGACGAGATATAGCTGTTACAAGCACGGGGAAATCCTGGTCAGGAAAGGAGATTCAAAAAACTAGAGACAAATATAGTCGTGTTAGAACTTCTCTTCAAAAGAAAGCATCTCAAGGCACAAGATCAACTAGACGTAGAGCTAGACAGATTTTGAAACGGTTATCGGGACTTGATGTGAAGATACCAAGCATGGCTCACCCACAACATCTCGAAAGCGATTATTCAAGAGGCAAAACAAACTCAATCCTTTGTTTCTATCGAAGATTTAACAGGGATTCGCGAACGAACTAACTCGAAACCTAGAAACAAAACTGAAAGAAGGCGGTCTAATTCTTGGGCTTTTTATCAGTTAAAAACATTTCTTGAATATAAAGGAATTAAGGAAGGAGTATCGGTGGTTACCGTCAACCCAGCCTATACAAGCCAAAGCTGCCATTGTTGGCAAGCATATCGGTGTCAGAACCCAGAAGCAATTTAAGTGCAGCAATCAAGCCTGTGGCCCGATTGGAGGCGCCGATGTTAATGGCTCAAAGATGATTGCTTTAGTGGGGCTGAGTGTAAACCAGCCCAGAGGTTCTCAGTTGTTGGCTTGCACGATAACTGAATGGCTACCAAAAGCCCTCGCCTTCTAGGCGTGGGGTAGTTTACTTTCCTGAAATCTGCTATAATATAGCTTAATTTTGCCGCTCATTTCAGAGACGGCCAGCCAAAATTTTCTATTTAATTAGACCGTTTTTAACACCTGGAAATCAGCGGACATAACATAAGTCCTGTCAAAAAGATCTCGAAGATATTACTCCTGCAAAACCTACTTCGACGATATTTTATGAGCCACAAAAATCCGAGGTTTCAATTATCGTTTTTGATTCAAAATATTAAACAGCATTTGGCTTGGAAATATTCGCTGCTATTTATACTATTTTTTTGCTTGAGTTTAACTGTAGCAAGTTGCAACTCCGATCTGATAAATAGCTTTACAGAAAAAAAAACGAACTCATTCTCAAACTTAACAAAAATAGTAAGAATCGGCCATCAGCCTTTCGGAGCGCTGTTTTATCTCAAAGCTAAAGGATCTTTGGAAACCCGTTTAGCAAAAATGGGATGGTCTGTAGAATGGACGGAATTTGTCACAGGGCCACCAATTTTAAAAGCAATAGGACAAGGAAAAATTGATCTGGGTTATGCAGGAGTTACGCCGCCAATTTTTGCCCAATCAGAGGGCATACCTTTCGTTTATATTGCTAATGATTCAGCTTTACCGGGCAGCATTGGCATCATAGTTCCTGAAAATTCTCCTATTAGGACTCTCGCAGATCTTAAAGGCAAGAAAATAGCAGCCACTCGGAAAACATCAGCTCACTATTTGTTAATTCGGGCGTTAACTCAAGGCGGATTGAAGTTAAAAGATGTCGAATTAGTCGATTTGTCTCCGCCAAAAGCTCAGGAAGCATTTCTGAGAGGTGAAGTTGATGCTTGGGCGGTTTGGCAGCCGTTTTTAGCTAAGTTACAGGAAACTATGCCTGCTCATTTCCTGACTGATAGCGAGCAACTGATCAATGACAGAAACTTTTATTTGGCAAGTCGCTCTTTTGCTAGCAACTTTCCCGATATTGTTAAAACAGTCATGGGAGAAACGCGACAGATGGCTAATTGGATAACTAAAAATCCCGAGCGAGCAGTAGAATTTATCACCGCTCGAACCGGAATGAAAAAAACCACAGCTAGAAGTTTAACTAAAAGCCGTACCTACGATTTGTTACCAATTCAAGACAGGGCAGTTGAAGAACAACAACGCATTGCTGAAATTTTCTTTAGGTTGGGACTCCTGCCGGATCGAATTTGGATTGAAGATCGGATCTGGAAACAAAAATTAGATTTATAAAACCACAAGTTAGCCAAAGGTAACGATAAATTAAAGGTGGCGATTGTAGCGACGCTACGAAAAATGAAATTAGGTGTATTCTAGAGAGAGAGTTAAAACTGTTAAGTAGCAGAATCAAATGTCCTCAATTGCCAATCAACTGCGTTATGGTTTTGTCTCGATTGTTGTGGCAAGCGTATTGATGGCAGGGAGTACGTTAGCTTACCTCAGCTTTCGGGGACAAATAGAACAGACAAAACAGTTTCAGTACGAGCGATCGCAAGCTGCGGCTGCCCAAATTAGCGCTTATCTGGATAACTTGCAGCGCCAACTCAATTATTTGTCAGAATTGCGTGGCTTAACAGAATTCAATGCTGAAACTCAGCGCAGCATTCTTGAAGGATTAATCAATAGCAATAGCGCCTACGAAGTGGTGGGAATTTTAAACAATAACGGTCAAGTCGTACAAGTAATGTCGCCTTACGAATCATACTCTACATCTAGCTTGAGTTTAGCAGGTATTTCGGGAGATTCGCCTCTATTTTGGGAGACGTTTCGACAGGCTCAAAATTATGTGAGTTCAGTAGATGTCGATATGAAGACAACGGTTAATGTTGTTAATTTGTCCGTGCCTATTCGCGACAGTAAAAATAAAATTGCTGGAGTATTATTTGCGAGAGTAAGTCTAAACTTTTTAATTCAAATTGCAGCCCGATCGCAAGTTGGAAAAACTGGATACAGCTATGTTATCGACAACCGCTCGGTGCTGATTTCGGAAACAGGAAACAAGGTTAATCCGTATTTACTCGGAGATTTGAAAGGGCGATCGTTTGTGGGAGAGTTATCGAAATTAGCTTTAGCTTCGGGGATGCAATCTCCGCTGGTTTATCGAGGCTGGCGCGGGGAGGAAGTCATGGGCACGGGTGCGATCGTCCGCAGGGTACAGTGGATGGTGGTTGTAGAGCTACCTACAGCCGAAGCTTACGCTCCCGTGCGATCGCTCATCTACGTCATGGGTGCAGTTACCACCGTCAGCGCCCTCGCCGCCGTGGGCTTGGGAGTCGCTTTTGCGCGATCGCTCACAAATCCTTTAAAATCTCTAACATCCGCAGCTACTGAAATGACTAGCGGCATATTGGAAACTCGGGTAAATATTGCCGCATCTAACGAACTAGGAAAATTAGCTAATGCCTTCAACAGCATGGCCGGTCAATTGGAAGTATCTTTCACAAAATTAGAGCATCAAAATGCTCAATTGCAGCGACTTGACAAACTCAAAGACGAATTTTTAGCCAATACTTCTCACGAACTCCGCACCCCACTGAACGGCATTATCGGTTTAACAGAATCTTTGATCGATGGTGCTACAGGACAATTACCAGCACTGACTATTTCCAATCTAGAAATTATTGCATCTAGTGGCAGAAGACTGTCAAATCTCATCAACGACATTCTCGATTTCTCCAAGCTGAGACACAAAAATATTGAACTACAAATCAAGCCCGTCGGCATTCGAGAAATTGTCGATATCGTAGTAACTCTTTCTCAACCTCTAATTGGCACAAAAAACTTGCAGTTGATTAATTCAGTCACTCCCGACATTCCCCTGGTGGATGCCGACGAAAATCGGGTGCAACAAATTCTTTACAACTTGATCGGCAATGCGATTAAATTTACCGACAATGGTACTGTAGAAATTTCGGCGAATGCGATCGGCTTGGAATCGCCGCAGTTGGCAAAAAAAGAAAGTTCAGTAACGAGCCAGCTTCTATCTTTAATTGTGAGGTCAAAACTGCAAATTACCGTATCCGATACGGGAATTGGCATTGCTGAAGATAAGTTAGAACGAATTTTTGAATCCTTTGAACAAGCAGACGGCTCCACTGCTAGAGAACACGGAGGAACTGGTTTAGGTTTGGCAGTTACAAAGCAGTTAGTCGAGCTGCACGGTGGCGAAATTCAAGTATCTTCAGAACTCGGTGTTGGTTCCCAGTTTACCTTTAGTTTGCCAATTTCTAAAAATCAATATCTCGATGACAAGCAGTTGCCAGCAACTGCTCGACATTCTTTAGTTTCGAGAACAGAAGAGCGCAAGTTGATAATTAATGAAGCTGCTCCACCAAGTTTTAACAATAACAGTTCTAGTGCTACTAAGCTCCCCTTAGATAATAAAAAAGTAAAAATTTTGATTGTAGATGACGAACCTGTAAATATTCAGGTATTAACTAACAATCTACTTCTTGAAAATTATACAATCGCCGAAGCTAGCAGCGGTAGAGAAGCTTTAGCTCTTCTCGACAGAGGCTACAAACCCGATCTAATATTGCTAGATATCATGATGCCACGGATGACTGGTTACGAAGTTTGCGATAAAGTCAGGGAGAAATTCACGGCTAGCGAATTGCCAATCGTCATGCTAACCGCCAAAAATCAAGTATCTGACTTAGTCCAAGGTTTCAATGCAGGAGCCAATGATTTTTTAACTAAACCTTTTCTCAAAAATGAATTGCTAGCTAGAATCAAAACTCACATCCGTCTCACAAAAATCAATGCAGCTTATGGTAGATTTGTGCCTCACGACTTTCTGCGATTTTTGGGACACGAAAGTATTGTTGATGTTCAACTAGGCGATCAAATCCAGAAAGAAATGACAGTTTTATTTTCTGATATTCGCTCCTTTACAACTATCTCCGAAGCTATGACTCCCCAAGAAAATTTTAATTTTCTCAACAGCTACCTAAGTCGAGTCAGTCCGGTAATTCGCGATCACAAAGGTTTCATTGATAAATATATTGGCGATGCGATTATGGCACTATTTCCTGAGTCGGCAGATGATGCTGTTCGCGCGGCAGTGGAAATGCAAAAACAAGTTATTCTTTTCAACGATCGCCGACAAACAAGGGATTACGCACCAATTACGATCGGTATTGGTTTGCACGCGGGCACTTTAATGCTGGGTACGATTGGCGAAGAAGAACGGATGGAGAGTACCGTGATTGCTGATGCGGTGAATCTCGCGTCTCGTTTGGAAGGATTGACTAAGGTTTACGGCTCTGGAATTCTCGTTACTGAATCAATTTTAGAGCGTTTGGGCGATCGATCGCAATATCTGTGCCGATTTGTCGATCGAGTCACAGTAAAAGGGAAAACATCTGCCGTGTCGGTGTTTGAAATTTATGATGCAGAAACAGAACAAAGCATTCAGCTAAAACAGGAAACTGCTGCTGCATTTCAACAAGGTATACAGCTTTATGTCGAGCAAAATTTTCCTAAAGCGCAAAAAATCTTTAAGAATATTTGCGAAACAAATCCTCAAGATAAGTTGGCAGCAATCTACTACCAGCGCTCTCTGAAACATCAAATGTATGGAGTTCCAGAAGGATGGTCGGGGATAGAATGTTTGGATGAAAAGTAGTAAAAGTAGCATCAATCTGAAGTCAGAAATTTTCAGGTCTTTATCGATTTTTCTGGAGCTAGTCTCAGTCATAATATATTCATACCGAAGCCTGAAGACCCAAAATGGGGAATTTCCCCGAAAATCCGCTGTAGAGTTCGCTAGGTTTGACTTCATAATCGAATATAATGCGTAAAGCTATGCGAAAAAAAACCTGGTTTCTATAAAAAATCTCAGGTTTGACAGCGATTCAGGAAACAACCTAGAATCAGGCTGTTATTGTGTAACTTTTGTTCAACTACAACAAGGTTTACAATACTTAACAGCGGTGTAGCTTCCCTCCGACTATAAACCGTGTCTTTTAATCTAAATTAATGTTATGTCAACTTTTTCTCTTAATCGCTTAGCTGCCAAACTTTCAGGAAAAATGCCGCTGCAAACTGTACTCATAGTTCCGTTTGTCTTGCAAGTATTTGCAGCGGTGGGAATTGTGGGATATTTATCATTTAAGAACTCTCAAAAAGCCGTGAACGATCTTGCAGATCAGTTAATGGGGGAAGTGAGCAATCGCATCGAGCAAAATTTGATAACTTATTTGCAAACTCCGCACCAAATCAATCAAAGCAAGCTGGATGCACTGAAGCTGGGTTTTGTGAACATCAAAGACTTGCCAGCTTGGGAAAAGTATCTGTGGCGGCAAGTGCAATTATATCCTTATATCAATTTTACCTCCTTCGCCAATCGCAATGGAGAATACCGCACTGGCGAAAAGATGTCGAATGGGACTTTATTGATTAACGCCTCCGGCCCGTCTACCAAATTTAATTTTTATTCCTACAATACTAATGATAGTGGCGATCGCACAAAAATAGCAGCCACCATCAAAAACTTCGACATCCGACAGAACCCTTTATACAAAGATGCCTCTGTAGCAGGCAAAACCACTTGGAGTTCAGTTGATGTCTCCTTGCTAGAACCCACACTGCTTGTCAGCGCGCTGCAACCAGTTTACAACAACCAGAAACAGCTAGACGGAGTATTAATTACGGCTTTGCGTCTGGACAGTATCGGTGAATTTTTAAACAGCCTCAAAATAGGCAAATCCGGTCAAACTTTTATTATCGAAAGAAAGGGAACGCTGCTGGCAACTTCCACCCCAGAAAAACCTTTCCGCAACAAAAACGGTAAAAAACAACAGTTTCAAGTCAAAGAAAGCAGCGATATCGTAACCCAGAGTACAGCTAAATACTTAGAAAGTCACTTTCAAGACTTGCAGCAAATTACCAAATCGAAACTAATCCATTTTGAAATCAACGGCAAGCAGCAATTTTTAAAAGTTATGCCATTCCAAGATGGCAAAGGTTTAGATTGGCTCATTGTCGTCGTCGTTCCAGAAGCCGATTTTATGGAACAAATAAATGCCGGCAATAGAACTACAATCTTGCTATGTCTGGCAGCTTTGGCTGTAGCTACTGCGATCGGAATTTGCACTTCTCGCTGGATTACCAAACCAATTTTAAAATTAAAAGATGCAGCAATAGATTTGTCTCAAGGACAATTTGACAGAACTGTCAAGCTCGATCGTTCCGACGAGTTGGGCGTGCTTGCTACTGCTTTTAACAGCATGGCAGCACAACTGCAAACATCTTTTAGTGCCTTAGAAGCTAAAAATATCCAATTGCAGCAACTGGACAAACTGAAAGACGAATTCTTAGCCAATACTTCCCACGAACTCCGCACTCCCCTCAACGGCATTATTGGGATTGCAGAATCTTTGATAGACGGTGCTACCGGGAAACTGCCAGAAACGACCAATTTCAACTTAGCTTTGATTGCATCGTCAGGAAAAAGATTGGCTTCTTTAATAAACGATATCCTCGACTTTTCTCAGCTCAAACACAAAAGTCTTGAACTGCAAACTAAGTCAGTCAACCTCCGAGAAATCGTCTTTGTGATTCTCAAATTATGTCAGCCATTGGTAGGCACAAAAAAATTGCAATTGATTAACTCAGTTGCTCCGGAATTGCCACCAATAGCAGCCGACGAGAATCGTTTGGAGCAAATACTTTATAACTTAATCGGCAACGCGATTAAATTCACTGAAAGCGGCACAGTTGAGATTTCAGCAGCATTGATAGCGAGCCATGAAGAATCATCACCTAATCCCCAATTGGCGATTACTGTATCCGACACAGGCATTGGCATCCCCGAAAATAAATTAGAGCAAATTTTTGAATCCTTTGAACAAGCTGACGGTTCCACTGCTAGAGAATATGGTGGGACGGGTTTAGGGTTGGCTGTTGCCAAGAAATTAGTGGAATTACACGGCGGTAAAATCTCGGTATCTTCAAGTGTAGGCGTAGGTTCCCAATTCATATTTACTTTACCCGTCTCAGAGAGTCAGCCCGATTTTAGCAGCAAACAACCTGGTTTAACCGAGGGCGAGGAGATTTTAATCGCTCCTGAATTAGACCCCGAATTATCTCTAGTAAATTCTACTATCTTAACCAAAATGGACTTGATAGAAGAAGGTGAAAAAGTAAAAGTTTTAGTGGTCGATGATGAACCAATTAACATTCAGGTCATTATCAATAATCTCGCTCTGGAAAACTATGCGATCACTCAAGCGATCAACGGTAGAGAAGCTTTAAATCTGATTGAATCAGGATTTAAGCCCGACTTGATTTTACTCGACGTAATGATGCCGCAGATGACTGGTTATGAAGTCTGTCGAGCAGTTCGCCAACAATACTCACCTTTGGAAATGCCGATTCTGATGCTGACGGCCAAAAATCAAACGAGTGACTTGGTAGAAGCTTTTAACTCAGAAGCGAATGATTATATAACTAAACCTTTTATCAAAAAGGAATTGTTAGCCCGAATCAAGACGCAAATTAGTCTCGCAAAACTGAATGCAGCTTACGGCAAGTTTGTGCCGCACGATTTTTTAAAGTTGCTTGAAAGACCGAGTATTATTGAAGTCAAATTAGGCGACAATCAGGAAAAGAATATGACTGTACTTTTTGCTGATATTCGCTCTTTTACGGTACTTTCAGAACAGATGACACCAGCCGAAAACTTTGCATTTATCAATAGTTACTTGGGAAGGGTTAGCCCTGCAATCAGGGAAAACAACGGGTTTATTGATAAATATATTGGCGATGCAGTGATGGCTTTGTTTCCGACATCTCCATCAGATGGTGTGCGAGCAGCAATTGATATGCAAAAAGAATTGAGTATCTACAACGAGCAGCGAGAACAAAACGGCTTGTTGCCGATCGCGATCGGCATTGGTTTGCACGCGGGCAATTTGATGTTGGGTACAATTGGCGAGCGAGAACGGATGGAAAGTACCGTGATTTCTGATGCGGTAAATCTCGCGTCTCGTTTGGAAGGATTGACTAAGGTTTACGGCTCGGGGATTCTCGTTAGCGGTGAAATTATCGATCGCCTGGACGATTCAGAAACATACAACTACAGATTTGTCGATCGAGTAACGGTGAAAGGAAAGACAACTGCTGTGTCGGTGTTTGAAATTTATGATGCAGAAACAGAACAAAGCATTCTCCTCAAACAGCAAACTGCGGAGATTTTTCAAGAAGCTCTCAATTTTTACTACCAGAAAAAATTTGTTGCTGCTCAAAAAGTATTTGAGAATATTTTAGAAATCAATCCTGAGGATCTGGTAGCCACGCTATATTTCAAGCGTTCTCGCAAGTATCGAATGTATGGAGTACCCGAGGGGTGGTCTGGGGTGGAAGACGGGGCGGAAAAGTAGGTGGCTTTTCTAAGGAAGAGGGTTCGCTTCGGCTTCACTCGGAGGGTAAAAATAGGGATTCCGCAAGAAGACTTGAGTTATGGAGGAGAGAAGGAAGCGATCGCATTGGTGTCAGCATTTAAAAACGTTCTCAGCGTCGGGTGCGGTTGCTATAAAAGATAGGGCGCGCACGGCACGCCCTACTCTGTTTAAAATATGGTAGTACAAACTTTAAAATACAGTTGTACAAACGCCCAATTTATTCCAAGTTTTCGGGCCGACAATGCCATCAGCAGCGATTTTTTGTTGCTGTTGAAAACTGATGACTGCTTGTTGGGTTTTCGCGCCGAACGATCCATCAGTATTTAGGGAAGCTCCACTGACATTTAAAAGTCGTTGGAGGTAGCGGACATCCTCATTTTGGGTGACAGCATCGTTGCGTTGGAGTAGGGGAAAATAACGGCAGGAAGGTAATTCAAGGCGAGTTGCGTTTGTGGTTTGCATGGTTGGATTCTCCATTTATTGTTTGCAAATTGCGATCGACAAAAAAGTGCGGGCAAATGTTGGCAGTGATTTAACAAGGAGGTTCGCTAACGCAAGCGCCTAATTTCGTCCAAGTTTGCTGGCCAACAATGCCATCTACAGTAATCTTATTTTTCTTTTGAAAGTTGATGACTGCTTGTTCGGTTTTGGCACCGAAGAATCCATCAGTTGCTACGGGATATCCTTTTTTAACTAAGGATTGTTGGAGATAGCGCACGTCTTTATTGGCGGCAGGGCTGCTATCATTTCGTCGCAGTGTGGGCAAGGAAGAGCACATCGGTAATTGAGCCTGAATTTCGTTTGTGGCTTGCATGGTTTTATTGGGGATTAGTGGTTTGCAAGTTGTTTGAACCTGCTATTCCCTAGTTGTAGCTGTGGTGGAAAGTGCTTTAACAGTCGCTTTTTTCAGTGACGCTTGTTTGAGGTAGCTCAGATGAGTGACAGAAGAAAGGAGGTTCGTTCAGTTGACAGTTGACAGTTGACAGTTGACAGTTGACAGTTGACAGTTGACAGTTGACCTGGGATAGCGACCTCTACCTAGAAGTCCGAGGATTGGAGTAATGAATCGTCTGATTTTAATTTCTACGCCAAAGAGAGAGGCTTTCAACCAATTCTTTAGCGTATTGAGATAGTGCTTGGTTATTTCATATAAAAAAATATTTTATATTGACGAAGATAATATCGGGATTTTTGGGTTCAAATTAGCTTAAGTATCGCTACTCGCAACTATTTTTTAATGACATATTCAAATACGAAAATCCCCAACTATTAAGATCTGGGGATTTTCTCGATATGGCGCGCTTGAGCCAAGGTATGTAGTTGCGCTTCATCGCGCTCTTTCCTAATCTTATAAAGCAATACGGTTTACTTAACGCTTTTGATGAATTTCATCTGACGATTTTTGGATTATAAAGAGGTGAAGTAGATATTAAGAATATTTTACCACAGAGAACACAGAGAACACAGAGAGGGGAGGGATAAAAGGTTTTTTTACGACATCCAAAACCCTCGCAATACTCTGCGCCCTCTGCGCCCTCTGCGCCCTCTGTGGTTCAAAACTCTTCTCTTGATGGAGTGGATTGTATTTCAATACGGTTTACTTAATGCTTTTGATGAATTTAATCTGACGATTTTCTGGCAATATAGCCATTTTGGGCAAGTCAGATTTTTCTTAAGTCAACTGTATTGTCTTATAAAGAGCGCGCAGAAGCGCAACTACTTACCTAGTCAGTAAGGTTGAATAGACTTGCTGCACAAACAACCTATTTTTTTTCTGCTTCTTTTTCTGAAGGTGAAGGAGCTAGCAGACCGGAGATGGCGCCGATCGCATTACTGCCAATCACAACAAAAAGCGGAGGGATTTCCTTGCCCATGACAGAGAGTGTCATGCCAAAAGTAAGTGAAATCATAATCGAGCCTGCTAAACTGCCAACAATTAGGCGGTAACAAAAGTTATCAGATTTATACATGATTAATTCAATTGTGAATGATGGTTTACTGCCAAGATTAATATTTATATTGCAAAACATAATCTAACTTGGCGATTGTATGCGATAAAGTTTAGATGCGCTGCTATCAATATTTGAGCGTTCCCACGCTCATCTGCCGTTGTAACAAACTTCTAATAGTGGTGCGGGAAATAAGCCCGTTGAATGCTCTATCAGTAATTGCCCAACAAGCTCCGCTGGCATTCAACCGTCGCTGAAGTTAGCGGACATTTTCATTGTTGATAACGGCATAGTTGCAGGTAGTAAGTAACAATAACGGCGGGAAGGTCATTTAATGTGAATTGCGTTTGTACTTTGCATGGTTTTTTGATTTGACCTTGGTTGTTTGCGAGTTGTTGAACTTGCTATTCCCCAGTTGTAGCTGTGGGGAAAAGCGGTTTAACAGTCGCTTTTTCTAGTGACGCTTGTTTGAGGTAGCTTAGATGAGTGACACAAGAAAGGAAGTTGGCTAATATATTTTAATGGATGTAACAGATGGATGTTGAGAGTTGAGGGTTGAGGGTTGACTTAATTAGACATTCTATGAGGCCGCACTTAATTATGTAAAGTTGCAGGGAATAATTGTGTAGCGGAGATTTATATCATGAGGTACAATGCGTTCTATCGGGGAATTTGCCTATGTTTGACTCGGTGCTTTTTATTACATCATGCAGCCAGTATCGCTAATTTGGGCGGAATTCGCGATCGCCAATTAGCTCAAACTAAATTACTAATTACGCTCAAATGCAACAATCTGCGGATTTGGGCTGGATCTCAGAGAAGTTAGACTATTTATTATGTTAGTGAAAATAATTAGCAGATCGATCGCAAAAATATCTGGTACTGTGCCCCTCGGTTTAGCGCTGACATTACCATTCGTCGTGCAAACTTTCGCTGTAGTCGGTACAGTTGGATATTTGTCGTTCAAAAATGGACAACAAGCAGTTCAAAAACTCGCAGACAACTTGCAGGGCGAAATCAGTGGGCGCATTCAAGAACACCTCGCCCATTACTTAGAAAAACCTTACAATATCGTCCAACTCAACGCAGGTGCAGCTCAACTTGGGAAACTGAAACCTGAAGATTTTAGAGAAACTGAACGCTCGTTTTGGCAGCAGGTAAAAATATTTTCATCGGTGCGTCAAATCTATTTAGGGACGAAAGAAGGTCAGTTTATTGGAGTTAGTCGAGAAGAATTTGGTCAATTAGTTGCCAGAATTACAGAAAACTTTCCTCGACGTTCTTTTTATGAGCTGGATGCTTTTGGCGATCGAACGAAGCTGTTGCGTTTTGACCCAAATTATGATTTGCGAAATCGCCCTTGGTATATTGGTGCAACCGCAGCCGAATCACCGATATGGACTGCGATTTATACATTTTTTCAAGGCGATTTGGGCATCACGGTGGCTCAGCCATTTTATGATACTCAGGGGGACTTTCGCGGCATCATGGCCGTCGATATTCTTTTGGGTCAAATTAGCGATTTTCTCAGAAAAATCAAAATTAGTCGATCGGGTCAGGTATTTATTATGGAGCGATCGGGCGCTTTAGTAGGCAGTTCGACGGAGGAAAAACCGTACATTACTGACGCCAGTGGCAAATTGCAACGCTTGCCAGCAATTGATAGCACAAATACCTTAACTGCATCGGCAGCAAAACACATAATTAGTAGTTTCAACTTGAGCTTAGTTGAACCACCACAAAAGCTACAATTTAAACTTAACAATCAATCTAATTTTATACATATTATGTCCTATAAAGACCAGGTAGGACTGGATTGGTTGGTGGTGGTAGTAATTCCAGAAAACGATTTCATGGATGAAATCAACAGCAACACCCGCAGCACTATTTTACTTTGTATCGGTGCCCTATTTCTATCAATAATTATTGGAACTTTGACAGCGCGATCGCTCACAAAGCCAATTCTGCGATTAAACGCAGCAGCCAAAAACCTTGCCGAAGGCGAATGGGAACACACACTAGATCTGGATCTCGATCGCACCGACGAAATAGGCCAGCTAGCCAAATCCTTTAGCAGCATGGCATCTCAACTGCAAATATCCTTCGCTACCCTAGCAACTCAGAATCAAGAATTGCAGCAACTCGACAAACTCAAAGACGAATTCTTAGCCAACACTTCCCACGAATTCCGAACTCCCCTTAACGGAATGATCGGCATTGCCGAATCAATGATTGACGGCGCCACCGGAATGTTATCCGAAATTCAACAACAAAACCTCTCAATGATTGCCGCTAGCGGCAGGCGGCTCAACGAACTTGTTGACAATATTCTCGACTTTGCCCAACTCAAAAATCAGAAACTAGAATTGCAGCTTCAGAGTGTAGGATTGAGGTCGATTGTCGAAGTGATTCTTACCGTTTGCCAACATTTAACGGCTGGCAAAGATTTGCAATTAATTAATGCCATCGATTCAGATTTGCCATTAGTTTTAGCAGACGAAAACCGGCTGCAACAAATCCTCTACAATTTAATTGGAAATGCGATTAAATTTACGGAATCCGGCACGATAAAAATATCAGCAGCAATTGTAGATACCGACGGCGAAACATCTCTGGGAGTGTCCCCGTCAAATCTCCCAGAATCAAACCCAGATTTTCAAATAGCTGTCACGGTTTCCGACACAGGAATCGGAATTTCTGTCGCGAATCTCGATCGCATTTTTGAACCATTTGAACAAGGCGACGGTTCCACAGTTAGGCAATACGGGGGCACAGGCTTAGGTTTGACACTCTCCAAACAATTTGTCGAACTCCACGGCGGCAAAATATACGCAGAATCCCAAATCGACATCGGTTCGCGTTTCACATTTACCCTACCTCTTTCTCCCGAAACCATTCATCCTAGCGAATCCGGAATAAATCAGCAGCTAGCAGCGCCAATTCAGGATTCTGAATCCGCAAATAACAGAAATAAAACTTATTTATCCTGCGATTGGAATTTGCCTAAACCCGCTCCGAATCCATTAGAGCAAACCACTGCGCTATTAGAAGTCGAAAAATTTAAACTTTTGATAGTTGACGACGATCCAATTAACCTGCAAGTTTTAAACAATCACCTTTCTCTACAAAATTACAGTGTGATTCAGGCGCTCAATGGCGAACAAGCCTTATCACTCTTGGAAAGCGGGACGCATTTTGACTTAATCATTCTCGATATCATGATGCCCAGAATGTCTGGTTATGAAGTCTGCGCCAAACTGCGAGAGAAATACCCATCTCACGAGTTGCCCGTAGTGATGCTAACTGCCAAAAATCAAGTATCAGACTTAATATCAGGATTTCAATTCGGAGCGAATGACTATCTAACTAAACCCTTCTCGAAAGACGAACTGTTAACCAGAATTAAGTCTCACATCAATTTATCGCAAACTAATAGCGCCTACGGGCGATTTTTCCCCGATGCTTTCTTAGACTTTCTCAAAAAAGAAAGCATTGTGGATATCCAATTAGGGAATCATGTCAGCAAACAAATGGCAGTCATGTTTAGCGATATTCGCTCGTTTACTGCCCTTTCCGAAACGATGACTCCGCAACAAAACTTTGACTTTGTTAATGATTACCTGCGAGAAGTAAGTCCAAAAATTAGAGAACATCACGGCTTTATTGTCAAGTATTTAGGAGATGGGATGATGGCTGTTTTTCCCAACGGTGCTGACGATGCTGTCAAAGGTGGAATCGCTAAACTGCAACAAGTGTACGAATATAATGCCGATCGCGCACACAGCGGAGATCCACCGATTCAAGTCGGCGTAGGAGTGCATTTTGGTCACATGATGGTGGGTATAGTTGGGGAAGCGGAGAGAATGCAGGGAGATGCTTTTTCGGATAATGTCAATTTAGCCTCTCGTCTGGAAAGTCTCACTAAGTTATATGGAGTATCTTTGATAATTTCTGAGAAAGTTTTGGATAATTTGACGGATCGCGAACAGTATCAAATCCGTTTTTTAGATAGAGTAATTGTTAAGGGCAAACAGCAGCCAATTTCTATCTATGAAGTCCTCGATGCAGAAACAGAGTTGCTTAGGGAAATGAAGTTACAAACTCAGGCTGATTTTGAACGGGGTTTAGAACATTATCGCTCTCACGAATTTAAGGCTGCTAAAATCTGTTTTTATCAAGTTTTAGCCGTTAATCCTGACGATAAAACGGCGGCACTGTATTTGGAGCGAGTCAATCATTTGATTGAGAGAGGCGTACCGGAAAATTGGTCTGGGGTTTGGACTTTAACTCAGAAGTGATATCGTAGTATCGGTAGATAGTAGATTTGCGGGTTTCAAACAACTTAAGAATTGAGTCAACGACAATTTCTGTAACGATGGGGTTAAAGTCGGTAATAAAGTCATCGGCTTCCAGATTTGCCCTAAAAAATTGCTTAGCCCGATCGCACTGATAGCGCATTTCGTCAAATCCGACAATTTTGACCATAAACGTTGCTAGGGGGGAGTTTTCCAAATCGGTATTAGAAGTGCTTTTCGCCCGCCCATTTTCTAATAAATTGAATACTTCTGTTTCTAAAAGAGTTTGAGGTTGGCGAGGTTTCTCTATTTCAGGAAAAAAGCTTTCCAGACGGATGCCTTTATCGGCTCTATCTGGCAATTCTCCCATCATCATGGCCAGAGAAACATCGAGTCCCAAACCTGAAGAAAGAGCTTCCAGCAGGGAGATAGCGGCCAGTTTGCACCCCAGATAAAGCTGGGCAATTTCGAGATTGTACCTAGCAGTAGTTTCCCAGCGTTGATATGTGCGATCGTCTGGGAATCCCTCAAACTGCCGAAAAATCACCTCGGGCTGGAGATAAGTCAGAAAACCCTCCATCTTCAGCAAAGCAACTCGGTAGTCGCGAACGGTATAAAAACCGTAGCTGGTGATATTGTGATTAGTTTCCGGTAATAAATTCCAGGTATTTGCCAAAAAATGGGCTGAACTTTCGTGAGCAAAACTAATTACATCCCGGTTGGCAATTCGCACAGCTTTTTTCACTGTTTCCCGTATTTGCTCATCAGTTAAACTGAGGTGCAACAGGCTAGTTATTGCTTGCAAGCGGTCATAAAGGCGCCCAGTTGCGGTTACTCCCCACTCGGCGGAGCGAAACGGAATTGTTTCTTCAATGCAGGCGGCAATTTGAAGCAATTGCTCGGGCTTGAGAAATGGTTCGAGAGATTTTGCTGCAACTAAAGCGCTGAGAAATTCGTTTTGTCCGGCGAAGGGATTGAGCACTTCTCCGGGTACAAAACCGAATACGAGCATTACCATTTCTAAGGTAGCATCAGCAGGGAGTTCAGATTGCTCCCGAATCCGTAGCTGTTTGTTAACCTCTTTGGTAACAGGAGTGATGTAGTAGCTGACGTTAAAGTTAATGCTGCGATCGACTTGTACGTAGACGATATCGTGAAATAAAGCTGCCAAAACCTCGATCGCATCTTCATTTCCCCCCACCTCAAAAATATGTTCGGGAGTATGGAAAAACCGCCAGGGCCCTGTCATTGGCTGAACTATAAGTTCGGCAATCCGAGCTAGTTCGGTTGGTTCGACTTCTGCGTTGAGGCGAGCGATCGCCCAAATCAGCTTTTCTAAGCATTGTAAGTATGCTTCTTTGCTATCAATCACAGTCTTTTCCACTAACATTACACCCACTTCTACCATCCTCTTATTGTTTTTATTTTTCCGTAAATTTGCCCCGTTTTTTATTTCTGAGTTTTTTTGAATAGATTAACAGGAATTTAGGAAGCAAATACTTCCTTGAAATCAACTTAATTCCCTGTAGCGGATCTGCCTTGTTTTCCCAATCTAATTAGGACAAAGTATGATAAGTAAACTACATAAATTGCTAAACCAGTCAATCCCAGAAATCCCAAAAATTGAGGGCTTGCCTTAGCATGAAACATCTGTTTGTACAGCCAAGGCGGGTCAAACCAAATGCTGCAAAAAGGTTCGTCAATTACTTGTATTTGAGATTTAAAGGCACAGGTTAAGAAGGGAATTTGAGCTAGAGCGCCCAAACCGCTGTAAACAGTAATCGCCCACCGCCAAGCTGTAAAAGCCAGCTTTAAAGACGACTGCGGTCGATCGGCAATTTCGTCGTTTAAGTCTTCCCAAAACCACAGACAAGCAGGAATCAATGCCCTCCCCATCACCGACGACACAAAGCTTACAGGCAGTGCAGCCATCATCAGGTAAAGTGTAATTGCCAACAAACTCGCCACCCGCCAATAAATCATCAACAAACGGGCGATCGCGTCAGCTTTGGCAAAAACAGCCCAAATCAGCACTACCAGCGGGATCGAAATGGTTAATAACACAGATAACCGGTAATCCATCCACACAAGTGGTTGAAACCAAGGTCTGGTGGCTGCCAATAAAAGACTAAACATCTTTGGGAAAATATACTTACTTATTTGTGACAGATTTTACTACAAAAACGCTCAAAAATCAGAGATAAGATAAGACGGCGGTTGAAACCGCGTCTATAAAAACGAAGTCCGAGCTCAGAGGGACTGAAGAAGAAGATCGCGTAATTTTAAGCGTCGGTTATTCAACCCGCGGAGGCGGGTTTTGTCTGTGTAGACGCGGTTTCAACCGCCCGGTCTTCTTGCCAAGGTAATTGATAAACTGATGAAAAAATCCCGCGCCAAAAGTTAATTTTGGCGCGGGATCGAAGGGAGAGAGCTAAATTGCTCGTTTATTCGTCGTAGATGCGGCACTCAGCAGCGTCAGGATTGTCGTCGCAATACTTTTCAAAAGAATTCTTAGGTTTGACTTGCTTTTGGTGGGAAGCTTCAGCTTGCAGTTCTTCAACTGCGTCCCAGGCTGCTGCACATTCCCCGGAAGTAGCGCCCTTCAAGTCACAGACGGTACGAGCGCTTTCTAGTTCTTCTTCAATTTTTTCTTCGATGTTGCCTGCGGGTGTTGTTGTCATAAGTTCTTGGTATGAAAGGTTTTCTTTTTGGATGTTAGCTTGTGTTTGACTTGCCGTTTCTGTCTGGCGATCTCAACTAATACTAGCTTGAGATGTGCTGCTGTGGCAGCCCAGATAGAAATCATCCATCACTGCGATCGCAGCAGCCGTCTTTACTTCCTGCTTTACTGAGATCCCGTCGGCGGGTTCTAGTCCACAGGCCTGAATGCAGGTTGAGCCGACCTGACTTTTGATGAAAACATTACACGAAGTTGGTGTGTCAAACTGTATTGAGCTTTATCTTTTAAGATTTTGCTGAACGTGGCTTTTAACACAAAACAGATTGAGTCTCGACTCATGTTAACTTATGTTAACACGATCGCGGACTCGGAGGGGAATCGATCGCCCCAGAAAACCGTCCCGCCAGTGGCCTGTTACGGTTAGCCTAAGTATAGAAATAGTTTTTATAGAGAACTTTGCCTTATGTACACCGAACACCAAATGCAATGGGTCAGTGCTTTATCAACCCGTCCGTCTTTGGAATCAGCCCTGAAAGAAGTTGTAGAACAAGCCGATCGCGAATTACAAGGCCCGGCAGATTTAGCGCTGATCTTTATCTCATCTGCCTTTGCTAGCGAGTATTCTCGGCTGATGCCTTTACTGCGAGAACTGCTGCCCGTGCCCGCGATTTTGGGCTGCGGTGGGGGAGGAGTCATCGGCACGAACCGGGGCGGGCTCACCGAAGAAGTTGAGGGTTCTCCAGCAGTCAGCCTGAGTTTAGCCCGCTTACCGGGAGTAAACGTCAGAACATTTCACGTCGGTGCAGAACAACTGCCGGACTTGGATAGTCCCCCGGATACTTGGGTGAATGTCTTAGGTGTCCCAGCCCAGGAAGAACCGCAGTTTATCATCTTGGCAGACCCATTTTCCTCACAAATTAACGATTTGCTCCAAGGACTCGATTATGCCTATCCGGGCGCGCCGAAGGTAGGAGGACTGGCCGGCGGGGACGGTGCGGGCAGAGGTGCGGCGCTGTTTTGCGACTATCAGTTGTACCGAGAAGGGACGGTGGGAGTGGCTTTGAGCGGGAATATAGTTCTGGAAACGATCGTCGCGCAAGGCTGTAGACCGATCGGGCATCCCTATCGGGTGACGGAAGGAGAGCGCAATATTTTGCTGAAACTCGAAGAACAAACCGACGATATGGGCAGCAGGGGCATCGAGCGATCGCCCTTAGACGCCCTGCGAGAGTTAGTTCAAACTTTGAGCGAAGCAGATCGAGAATTAGCGCAGCACTCGTTATTTGTCGGCTTAGTCAGCGATGAATTCAAGATGACATTAGAGCCTGGGGATTTTTTAATCCGCAATTTGTTAGGTGTAGATCCGAAAGTGGGGGCAATTGCGATCGGCGATCGAGTCCGTCCCGGACAGCGCATCCAATTTCACCTGCGGGACGCCCGCACCTCCGCAGAAGACCTAGAAATGCTGCTCTCTAGGCATCAGCGGGCAGCCGAGGACAGAGGTAAATCCAGCGCCGGGGCCTTGATGTTCTCCTGTCTGGGGCGCGGGGAAGGGCTTTACGGTCAATCGAACTTTGACTCGCGACTGTTCGGCCGATACCTCAAAAACATCCCCTTGAGCGGCTTTTTCTGCAACGGCGAAATCGGCCCCGTCGGCGGCAGCACATTTCTGCACGGTTACACATCCGTATTTGGGATTTGCCGCCAAAATTCCTAATCTTGCTGGCTCAAGGGCGATCGAATAGGTTCGTAGAGGCAGACGGCGGTTGAAACCGCGTCTAGACAAACGAAGTCCGCCTCCGCGGACTAACGCTCTTTTGTCACTCCAGAAAAATAAAAATTGCAGCCAACTGATGAAACTTATACTCAATGGGCAATCTGGCGATCGCAAACTGATAGGAACCCATACCTCAAGCTCAAAAGGGGAAAGTCTCTCGGTGTAAAAGTTCCAGGTTTTTATATGACGAGAGTGACGAAAGAGCGCTAAAGAAAATCAAGAATTCCAACCCGCAGGGAGTGGATTTTGTGTCCATAAATGCGATCTTAACCGCTGACTCTTCAACCTGCGGAGGCAGGTTTTGTTTTTATAGACGCGGTTTCAACCGCCGGGGTCTTCTGGGAGTGGATTTTGTGTCCATAAATGCGATCTTAACCGCTGACTCTTCAACCTGCGGAGGCAGGTTTTGTTTTTATAGACGCGGTTTCAACCGCCGGGGTCTTCTGGGAGTGGATTTTGTGTCCATAAATGCGATCTTAACCGCTGACTCTTCAACCTGCGGAGGCAGGTTTTGTTTTTATAGACGCGGTTTCAACCGCCGGGGTCTTCTGACTCTTCAACCTGCGGAGGCAGGTTTTGTTTGTATAGAAGCGGTTTCAACCGCCCGGGTCTTCTGATCTGCATAAATGTGATGTTAACTGTTCACTCTTCAACCTGCGGAGGCAGGTTTTGTTTGTATAGAAGCGGTTTCAACCGCCCGGGTCTTCTGATCTCAAGCGTATTGACCCATAACCAAAAACTAAAAGCGGCAGTCACCTGCCGCTTTTAGCTCTAACTAGATATCGGGAAACCTTAGAAACTAAAGGTTGTCCGCAGGACTCCTACCCAGATATCATCATTCTGTTTGTTGTGTTCTGGATTCAGAATCACGTAAACGCCCGGTGTCACCGAAATAAAGTCATTAACTTGGAAGCGATAGAAACCCTCTAAGTGATAAGAGGTGTCGCGGTCTCTTCTGACATCGCTCTGAGTAACTTTTGGCGGTACGCCGGCAATAAAACCGAGGAGGTTTCCAGGCTTGCCAAAATCTGGCAGGGCCAAGAAAAGAGCACCATTTTGAATAGTAGCGTCTCGATCTGCGCCACGTTCTTGGTGAGCCTTGGTGTAACCGTACCAACCACCCAACTGGAAGCGCGGGCTGGGTTTGAGGTTAAGTTGTACGCCAAAGTTATCTGATGCAGTGGATATTTGACCGAAGGGACGGTTAGCCAAGGAACTCCCGGTACTGCCCATGATCGCAACATCGCCACCCCGATTGTATTTCCGGTTGTAAGTTGCACCAATGTCAATAAATTTGCCCAGGGAGAAGTTGAGCTGACCCAAAGCGCTGAAAGAACCGTCGAAAACGCCCCGACCATTAGCTGGGTTGGGAGCGTCGCCGTCGGAGGCGAGATAGGCTACTGTAGCTCTGACGGCGCCGAAGTTGTATTTCAGAGCAGCACCTGCTCCTTCGGGGCCGCGGAACACTGCTGGGTTGTAACGTCCAAAGGCGGAGAGAGCGCCGGTGCCAGGACTTTCCAAGGGAGCATTCAGCTCAGCAACGTCATCGAGCCTCAGTCCTTTCGGGCCGAACCAGACTGTAGCGTTGCCTGCGGGGAAGCGATACCACAATTGATCCAGGGAGAATTGGCTGCCGTCTTCGCCGGTGATGGCGAGGCGAGCCATGTTCGTATTAGTGGCAGTGGCTGCACCGTAGTTGGGGATGTTTCTAGCTTGCAAGCGGGTTCTGAGCAAGTCTTTGCCGGTGAAGCTGGTGTTGAAGTTCAACCGCACCCGGTAGCCGAGGGTGGTTGTAGTTTTGTCGTCGTGCTTGCCGACACCATCTCCGAAGCTGTCGCTGGCGAGAAAAATGGCTTCTCCTGCCAGTTTGGTTGTGGTGGAGAACTGGTTGGCTTCGAGTTCTGCGGTGCGAGCTTCCAGGCCGTCTACTCGTCCGCGCAGGGTAGCGAGTTCGGCTGCAAATTCTTCTTGCAGGCGTTGCAGGATGGCTAAGTCGTCTTTGGTGACGAAGGTCGATGTTGCCGAGCTAATTTGCTTGGTTACTTGGTCTAAGCAAGCGTTGACGCCGGCTGCAAATTCGTAGCGAGTCAGGGCGCGGTTGCCGCGGTAGGTTCCGTCGGGATAGCCGACGATACAACCGTAGCGTTCGACTAGGGATTGCAGGGCTTGGAATGCCCAATCTGTCGGCCGCACGTCGGAGAGCTGAGAGACCGATGTCACTTGGGACATGGCTCCAGATGGTTCGGCGGGCAGGGCTTGGGGTGCTGCTGGGACGATCGGGCCGCCCATGCCTGCGGGTGCTGTCTGAGCAATTTCTACCTTGGCGGCTGGGGTGCTAGCAATTGCTGGCACTTCAGTTTTGGCGGTTGCTGTCGGGGTGCTTTCCACTGCCAAGTCTGAGGCTTGGGGCAATGGTTGGGCTGTGGTGACAGCAGGTAGGGGAGCGATCGCTGCCGCTGTTGTGGCGGGGGCGATGGGCGCTGCTGCATTGATGTCGATCGCTGCTGTTTGCAGTTCTGTGGCGCTGGTTTCTGGTGCGATTGCTGCCAGTTTTTCGGCGTCTGCGGAGTTGGCTTCAGCAGTTTCGGCCGCCGGAGCGATGCTGTTTAAAGCCAGCTTTTCTGGGGCAGCAGGGGTTGCTGCAACTGGTTCTACAATTTTTGACTCAGATGGCTGTGCTGTTGCTACCTGGTTGGCTTCAGCAGTTGCGGTCGCGGTTTCGGCTGCGATCGCAGCGGTACTGACGACTGATGATAGCCCCAGAATTGCCGGGGATACTAGAAGTAAATTCCAAAAAGTTCTGTTCATTTTCCTCACACCTTCACACTCTATTCAACTCGATTCAACTCGATCGGCAATGCCCAACTGATACTTTTTGTGGTTCATTGCCTGTTGACATTGACACTCCTCGACTATCAAGGTACGAGGATTCTTGGGCTGAATCGTGCCTCTACCAACAATGTCAGTTTTGGTCTTACAGTTTCATGTCTAGTCCGACTACACCTTTTACAGCAAGCACTCTTACGGACTACTCCCCAAGCGTAAATTCGCGTGTGTCCCACGCTATTTGATTTTTATTTGCTCTTACCGTGTGGATTTGGTTTTTACCATTGACGGTTAAAGATTTTGAGATCGCCCAGGAGGACGTTCAACCTGTTTCCTCACGTTCTCACGGTCAGCAACCTACGAATACTATAGCAGAAAGCCGTCGAGCGAAGGACGGGGTTTTAAACCCAAATTTCTGATAACTGACAGAATAGAACCTATCGATAACTGTTGATGCACAGTAGGCGTGTATAGTTCCTGCTTGAACGTAGAAGGCTGGCCCTTTTTACGGCCTAGACCTCAATTCAGGTCAAGCCCACTTTACACTACGCTTGATTATACCATCACTTGCTAATTTCATCTCTCGATCGCCAGACTTGCTTGAGTTGCTTTCTCCGACAGGGCGATCGACAACTGGTGGTAGGGGTTAGACCACAATTAGCCTCAAACTGACAAATACTGATAGTCCTTGCTTATGTCTGAGTTAACAGACAGTTATCGGTAGGATTAGGGCTGCTTGTCGCATTCCTTATACAGCTTTCGATCCTATTATGTCAAGCTTTTTAACCTAACTTTAAACCTCGCGGCCCGGACGGGGTTATTTTTCCGCCAGCAGTGGGGAACGAAAGGTTAAACGCTGCTAGATGCACCCGTGGGAGCAAAATACCAGTCTTGACTAATTTGGGTGTTCTGATGCGCCCAAGGGCCGAGACTTGCCAGGGCGATCGGCATTTTTGAGATAGCCCGTTCGGCGGGTTTAATTTGCCACTATTAATTTGCCACTATTTTAACACATTTTTTTGTAGTCTGACAGTGGCAGCCGACTGAATATCTGTGACCTAAAATTAAAGTTTTGTTCCCTCGCTGCGAAGGAGTTTTACAGCCAGTTATTTTTTTGGCACAGCCGATGTCTTTCAAATCACCTTTTGTATGTGATTTATGCTACCGAACAAGGAGCTATTGATCCTTCAGCATTCCTGGACGCATCAACCCGGTCAAATGGATGAAAATACTTGCTTCGAGCTATTCGCGCGCAGTAAAAAAAACGGTGTATCAGAGTAAAAATTGTCTCCTCGACTTTCCCCATTGACTGCTAACAGAATAAATAAGGCTCACAAATTATTAGAGGGAGATCTTATACCATTTATCTAAAATTGTGCAACACTCTTTGACCCCCCCCCTAACCCCATGAATCAGGGGGGGGACAAGAATACTGTTGCATTCTTTTTTTAAATTGGTATTACAACCTGTAGGTTTGGCAATCCACTCAACCTCGCTCTGGTATGTTACATTGAGGCGCAGCATCTATCTTTTGTGACACCTTCCATCTATGACTTTGATTAAAAGCAAACTGGGCTTCTTAGTAGTTATCTTATTGATATTAGGATTGTTTTTTCGATTCACCAACATCGACACAAAGTTTTATTGGTATGATGAAGTATTTACTTCCCTGCGGATTTCGGGATACACGCAAACAGAAGTGCTGCATGAAATAAGCAGCGTTCAGTTAGTCGGCGCACAAGATTTGATGAAATATCAGCGCTCCAATCCCGCAAAAAATTTTGGCGATACAATTAAAGGTATTGCCATTGAAGAACCTCAACTGCCACCTCTATATTTTCTGGCAGTCAAGTATTGGGGAAAACTATTCGGTGATTCTCCTTTATCGACCAGAAGTTTCTCAGTTTGGGTGAGTTTGTTAGCCTTTCCCGCTCTGTACTGGCTGTGCCGAGAATTGTTTCCTGCACCGGAAGTAGCCTGGATAGCCGTGGGATTGCTAGCAGTTTCTCCCTTGCACGTGCTTTACGCTCAAGAAGCTCGTCCCTACAGTTTGTGGCCGGCGCTGGTTTTGGCTTCTTGTGCGTCTCTGTTGCGAGCAATGCGGCTTCAAACTAAACTGAGTTGGAGCATTTACGCAGTAGCAACTATTCTGGGATTTTACACTCACTTGTTTAGCCTGTTAGTTGCCTTAGGACACGTAATTTATGTATGCGTCATCGAAGGTTGTAGGTTGACTGACAAGGTAGTTAATTACCTGATAGCAAGTGCTTTGTCTTTGTTAGCTTTTCTGCCTTGGATAGCAATTTTAGTAGTGAACGAAAAAGCGGCAACGGAGGCAACACGTTGGGCGAATGGAGACAGTAGCCTGCTATCTTTAGTTAATAATTGGAGCGGAAATATCGGTCGTATTTTTTGGGATTTTGGGCTAAATTCTCAGGCTGCATCAATATCTTTGATTGCCTTGATGGCAGCGACTTTGATTTTATTGGCAATCGTGGGGTATGCGGTTTATTTTCTGTGTTGTGAGACAAAGAAACAGGTTTGGCTGTTTTTGCTGGTGTTGATGGCGGTGACAGCAGTGGCAGTGATGCTTCCAGATGTTATATTGGGAGGAATCCGATCGACTAAACCTCGCTACCTATTTCCGACTTATTTGGCGATGCAAATATCTGTGGCTTACCTGTTAGCGACTAAAATTAGCGCGCTGGGCGTGCCAAGCTGGAAACGGCAGATGTGGAAAGTTCTGACAGTTGTACTGCTAACGGGATCTGTGTTGTCGAATGCTGTTAGTTCTCAAGCCGAGACTTGGTGGACGAAGGAATTGGGCCGGGAAAATCCCGTAATTGCTCGGAGGATCGATCGTGCTCCAAAGCCGCTGGTTGTCAGTGATATCTCGGAAGTCACTCTGGGAAATATACTGTCAGTGAGTCATTTGTTAGAGCCGAAAGTGATGTGGCAATTGGTGTTGCTTGACCCCGAAGGACGCCGTCAAGCTCAGTTGCTAGACGCACCCGCGATACCCAAAATTCCCAGCGGTTTTAGCGATGTTTTTGTTTACGGGCGAACGCAGAATTTTAGTGCTAAGCTGGCAAAAATGCACAACTCGAAAATAGATGTGCCGAAAAAACAAACAATCCAAATGCTGTGGGTTGGCAAGTTAGAAAAAGAGTGAGAGTTATGGAAGATTTTGGTATTATTATTGCCTGCTGCGACCAGGATTATCTGTTTGCTAAGGGTTGCTGTGCTAGCATTCGATATTTCCTGGGAGATGTACCGATTTGTTTGTTGATTGACGGTACGTTTTCTGTGAGTGCTTTGGAAAAGTCTTACGGGGTGCGAGTTATCGATCGCACAAACGTTTCCCAAGAGGTTCTCAGAAAGAGGAGTTTTGGCTGGGGCAAAACTAAAATGATTGCTTTCTGGGAAAGCCCTTGGTCGAATTTTATGGTGTTGGATGCCGATACAATCGTCTGGGGCGATGTTCTGAAATTGGCTAATTTTAAAGAATTTGATTTTACGATAGATAAGCCTTGTTACGATTACTCGGATGCTGATGTTTCGGAATTTTTCTTTGATATTCCGGGCGTTGAAAAGCATTTCCCGAACTTTCGGTGGGCCGAATCGCGATCGAACTATTTCTGCACGGGTACTTTTTTTGCTAAACGCGGTATTTTTAGCTTGGAAGAATACATAGAAATTTTAGATTTTACGGAGGTCAATCCGGGGATATTTAAGTACGGAGAAATGGGTTTTTTGAACTTTATGATTTTCCGAGCGGCCCAAGAAAATCGGCTGCGGGTGCAGAATGTGGATATGCAGTTATTGGTGCCGGATTTTGACCAGGATTTGCTGAGAAAGCAGTTTCCGGTGGCAGAAAACGGGCCTGCGGGCGATCGCGAGTCGGCGACTGTGATTCACTGGTGCGGGCCGAAGCCGACTTTATCGACATCTAAAGTTTACTCGGAACCGATGAATTTTTGCCGCCGCAAGTGTCAGGAGGATGCTTGGAACCGCACGGGTTTGGCTGCGGAGGTGTCGCTGCAAGTTGAGGATTTGCAGCGATCGATCTACGTGTATAAGAATAAGTTTAAGAAGAAGTTTCGGCAGTTGATATCTTCCCCGGTTAGAAAGTTGGGGGATTCTTAGAAGTTGCGGCTACGGGATCTATAAGAATCCCGTAGCCGCAACTACGGTATAATTTACTGGCTAAAATCATTAGGTTTGAGACAGTAAATCGTCGATTATCCAGCACGGAAAAAACCATTTTTCATTGAGAATCATTCTAATGGACTAGCGCTATAGCGGACTCGGCATTTAAAAAAGCTACTCCACAAGCTTGCCTTTGCCTACGCGGACTAAAACATAAATGGAATATTTAACCTGGATTTACTATGAGATTCTAGATTTAGCGAACGCTAAGGACTGAAAAATGCCAACCCAATCGACAACTGGTTCTGAGGACGAAAATCAAACAAAGCTCGTGTTTGTAGGTAGAGTTTTGCTTGCTCGTAACACTATTTATTATATCCGTAATATCAGCAGTGTTCAGGTTAGCAAAAAATCCCAAACCTTGACAAAAAAACTACCTAATTGGTACTGGATATTCCTAGGAATTGGTCTGGCAACTATCCCCGTCAATATAAATGTATTTCCCTTGCCAATGGCATTATTTATTTTCTTAATGTGTGACTATATAATAAATCGAGTTCAAATCATAGAAAAGTATGGGATTACGATTGAAATGAATTCTGGTTCCATTTCTATGTTTTTTGTAGGTGAAAAAAAGTTTATAGATGAAGCTATTATCAAATTATATGAGATTCTAAATGAGAAAGAGTCCAAACCGCTGATTTTTGACTTCAGTCGGAATATAATTAACGATAACTCTATCGAGGTGGAACAAGCTATAGGCACAGCTTTAAATTCCGGTAATGTGAGCGGAAATATTAATACCCAATCCAACTAATTAACAGGAGAAGATTGAAGATGCAGAACCGTTCTAAAAATCATTCAACCAACAAGTCAATCCGTGTCGGTCAATCTGATAGCAGCGCGATCGTCTCCGGCAGAGTTAATGGTAACATCACAATTAGTTCTAACTCTACCCATCAGAGTGGCAACTTTGGTGTGGGTGCAAACAATGGAACAATCGGCACCGACAAACTGGCTGGAACTATTAATGAAGCGCCATCGCAGAGCCCTTGCAAACAAAATGAGGTTTTGCGAGTACCCAAATTCCTGCTTTATGCCATAGACCATGCACAACGCTTTATGTTTGGGTGGCAGTTTTTCGCAGTCATCTTCGTTTTGCTGATGGCAATAATTGCAGGAATCGGAACACAAATTTACTTCGATGGTCTGCTGGCGAAGCAGAAAGAACAAACTACTCAGCAAAAACTCGCACCAACTGATCCGGAGCTTAAATAAGCTAAGAGACTTGCAACCTCAGCGCCACCAGAGAGAGCGCGTTGAGGTTAACTTCCCTTAGTTTCCTGCCAATCTGCCAACGCACCGATGACAAAACTAGCAGCCGGATGGTTAAGCAACTGTTCAAATGCCGAAATGCCTCCAGCTTTCAGGGCGCTAAGGATTCGACCAGCTAACGTTGGATTGCTGTCAATTTGCGAAATGGCTTCAGTGGCAATTTGCATCTTGCCCATCGTAGTATTAGTTGGGTAAGACTTCTCCAGTTGTTCGAGTAATTGCTGGATTTCAGCAGCAACTTCTGCAAGGTTCCGTTGCTGGGCTTCGTTGATAACTCCAGCGATTTTCGCACCGGACTGAATTGTGCCACCACTCATGTGACCGATGCCGAAGTTTCCGCTCTGGTTGTATCCATACGCTTGACCACCGGAAACATTAATACCAACATTCTCAGGATCGGGCTGATTTTGATTTGACATAACTGAGTAACTCCTTATTGCAATTGAATCGAGGACTTATTAAATTTATTCGTACTTTGACAAACTTTCTTGTCTCGTTGTAACTTGATTAGGTGATTTAGATTGACCCAGATTTACGTAAATAGGAAGAACTTGATTATTCATCACACTTTTTTGATACAAAGATTCATCTTCTTTTGTTAAATAAAAATCAATTTTTTCCCTCAACTGAGGTTTTCCTTGAGCTTTTGTCCACGCATAGATTCTTAAGGTGTACGACCCTTCTCTGATTTCTATTTTTTCTCCTCTAAGAGGACTCCAATCAAATCTAACAAATTTAGTTAGAGATGATTGAGATTGAAGAGCCAGTGGGTGTGCCATCGTGTCACTTTCCCATCGACTACCCCCATCTAAGAATTTTACAAAACTATTCCAGGCAATGTCAAAACATTTAGTAGGATTTTCTTTACGTTCTATTAAAAATTTTATTTCTTCGATTGAGCTTCCTTTAGGACTCCAGTTGGAGAAGGTGATTGGCAATATAAAAGATAATCCGCCCCATTCTCTTCCAAGTTCTGTATCTAAATAAGTATTTGCAATTATAAAAATTCTGCCCACCAACATTCTACCTTGAGAGGGCTTCAAATAAGCAAAATATGCAGTCAGAATTGATATTACTAAACTGAGAAAGGCGATAGTCATTGAAACAATATCAGCAATTTTCATATTCTTAGCACTGAAATATAGAAGAGACAAGAAGAAAGAATTTTTGAAATAATAATGAAACCCAAACCCACCTCTATACAATCTTGAGGTTAACTTTCCTTCGTTTCCTGCCAATCCGCCAACGCACCGACGAGAAAACTGGCAGCCGGATGGTTGAGCAACTGTTCAAAGGCCAAAATGCCCTCAGCTTTTAGGACACTGAGGATTCGAGCAGCTAGCGTCGGATTGCTGTCAATTTGCAAAATGGCTTCGGTAGCAATAGCCATTTTGCCAGCAGTTGTATTAGCCGGATGGGACTTTTCCAAGT
Organism: Microcoleus sp. CAWBG27; assembly: GCF_020883145.1. Lineage (NCBI taxonomy): Bacteria > Bacillati > Cyanobacteriota > Cyanophyceae > Oscillatoriales > Microcoleaceae > Microcoleus > Microcoleus sp. CAWBG27. Next base: position 336 of record NZ_JAHREU010000063.1, on the reverse strand, counting down.
TTTCGAGTAATTGCTGAATTTCAGCAGCAGCTTCAGCGAGGTTCCGTTGCTGGGCTTCGTTGATGACCCCAGCTACTTTTGCACCGGACTGAATCGTGCCACCGCTCATGTGACCGATGCCGAAGTTTCCGCTCTGCTGGTAGCTATCCCCAATCTGTTCGTCGTGATTTTCGCTTCTTCGATCGAAGATGTTTGATCCAGTCATGGTTGCTGCGTATCGGCTCAATAAGTAGGGGTAGCAGTTAATCTGGCTGCCAAGACAATCCCAAGGGATAAAGAGCAGATTTGGAGCGAATAATAGTGGACAGAGAGGGAATAACTCCAAGTTGAGAAATT
>NZ_JAHREU010000062.1:0-44487 GCF_020883145.1 Microcoleus sp. CAWBG27 | reverse complement strand
ACCGAATTTCTCAACTTGGAGTTATTCCCTCTCTGTCCACTATTATTCGCTCCAAATCTGCTCTTTATCCCTTGGGATTGTCTTGGCAGCCAGATTAACTGCTACCCCTACTTATTGAGCCGATACGACTTTTTGATGGATTAGAATTTAGTGCGGAACAACTATTTCTCATGGCAAAAATACCACCAAAGACGGCGGTTGAAACCGCGTCTACACAAACCAATTCCGCCTCCGCGGAATCAAGAAAGGACGGCGGTTGAAACCGCGTCTACACAAACGAATTCCGCCTCCGCGGAATCAAGAAAGGACGGCGGTTGAAACCGCGTCTACACAAACGAATTCCGCCTCCGCGGAATCAAGAAAGGACGGCGGTTGAAACCGCGTCTACACAAACGAATTCCGCGGAGGCGGAATCAAGAAAGGACGGCGGTTGAAACCGCGTCTACACAAACCAATTCCGCCTCCGCGGAATCAAGAAAGGACGGCGGTTGAAACCGCGTCTACACAAACCAATTCCGCCTCCGCGGAATCAAGAAAGGACGGCGGTTGAAACCGCGTCTACACAAACGAATTCCGCGGAGGCGGAATCAAGAAAGTAACGCATTTTTACTAGGTACTCTTCAACCCGCGGAGGCGGGTTTTGTCTGTGTAGCCGCGGTTTCAACCGCCGGGTAATATCACAAATATTATTTTTTGTCAAGCTCTGCATTTATATTTCAGCAAAATGCTTTTGCAATAAATCGTGAATAAATCGATAACGTCGATCGCCCGTTTTTTGCAGCAACAGTCGATCGCCCGCAGCATCCAGAAAACGCTGGTAATCCCACGGAATATGACCGCTAGACCACAATACGAGGCGCAAGATCAAACTATCAATCGCCGGAATTGGTGGCAACAAAGCACTAATTACCGCAGCCGCAGCACCCGCCATCAACCCCAAAACCGATCCGGAGACTAGGGTGGCGATTACTCCCAAAATTACCCAAATCAGCCCGCCCAACAGTTTAACTCCAAACTGATACTTGCGCTGTTCTTCGGCTGTTTGCAGCCAACTAGACGAGATGCGATCGAGGTAAAATTCTTGAATTCCTTGCTGTTCCATTTTTCTCGCCAACCATCCCAGCCAGCGGCGAATTTGTTCTGGCCGCAGTTCCTTTCCTCTGGGATACTGCTTGACTTCCCCAGTCATTTGGTGGCGGATGTAAGCAGTTAACAGATATTTGCGCTGTTCTTCTGTGGAAGTAATCCGCTTCCAAGATTCGATTAAAATATCATCATAAGCCAAAGCCATCATGCTCAATAATAAGGGAGATTTTGCTAATTTTAACAACTCCGGCTCCTTCTCTATGCTGTACCAAAGTTCGCGGCTTCTGGCTTCTAGGAGATAATTTTGAATTTGAGTTTCGGTCAGAGGTTTCAGCAAAACTGCTGCTTGCAGTTTAAATCTAGTCGGGCAGTTTTTGTAAGCTTCAAAACTGCTGCACGCTACTAAATGTTTGGGTTGAAATTCGCTTTCAAGAAACTGATTGATTGCTTGAATGCAGCTATCTTGGCGGTGAATTTCTAGTTCGTCCAAACCGTCGAAAAGAGGTAGCAATTTTTGTTCGGCCAGCCATTTTTTGCCGTCAGTGGTTGAGATGCCGTATTTGTAATGAAGCTGAACAATTAACCAATCTGCGATCGCCCCAGATTCTGCTTTCCACGATCTCAGTTCAAACAGCACCGGTATTGGTAAATTAGGATCTTGTTCGGCGCGCGAAACTAACACCAGAGCCAATTCTAGCAGCGTCGTGGTTTTGCCGGAACCCGTCGCTCCCAAAATGACTAATTTGCCGCTGGTGCGATCGAACACTTGAGAAATGCTAGCTTTGGCTGGAAGCCGAAAACTTGGACGATTTCCCGCTTTCACTTCCACATCCCAACAGCGACTGACACCGACAGGCTGCGAGTCTTGGCTGAGGTTAGCCAGCACAGCATTATGCAAGGATTGCGATCGGCCCGCTTCGGCTTCCTGCTTCACCTCCGAAAGCAGTCGATCGCGAGGTGGTTGTAATTGGAAAGGAATAAATGTTGACATGAGAACTAATAAACGGCACCTCGCGCTGGATGCTTACGTTGCTAGATTTGAGCACAACTGGCTCAGAGCAACAGTAGCATCACCACAGGTGTCAAGTATAGACGGACTAAAATTATTGTGACAATCATCAATGTTAAATTTTAGGCACTCATCCGGAAAGACGAGCCCAAATTAAGTATTTTCACTATAAATCAAATCGCTGTCGGCCCAATTTTTCCAGCAAAATCTTGACAAATTCGCCTAATTACGTATTTTCTCTATAACTTGACTGGCGATCGCGTCAATTCCGCAACAAAAAATATCAGTATAAATACAGAGGGGGTTTTTATGCCATTTACTTCTACTCAAATCATCACAGTCACCTTAGCAGGGCTAGCCACAGCCGTGGGAGTAGCTGCTGCAACCATACAGTCAGGTAGGATTCAACAATCCAATGCACCCCTTGCAGAATCCCCAGCAGCAGTCAGCAACGATATTTCACTTTTTCCGGCGAACAACCCCGAGTCTGAACCAGCAGAACCTCTGGAAGTAGAAACCCAGCCTGGGGAAGCCTCGAAATCTCAACCTCAACCAGCCAAAAGTGGCGCATTTCAACTACCGCTAATCGCTGGAGTCTCGCAGCAAAAAGGTGCGCCAGTAGTTGTCACACCGCCCAATTCCGGCTGTAAAATCAGTATGGCTGTAGTTAGCGATCCAAATCCACCGCTGAATGTGCGATCGCACCCGCAAGTAAACGACAGCAAAATAGTAGGAAAACTGAAAAATAATACCTTTGTTTCCATTGCAGAAGAACAAAATGGTTGGCTGCGAATTACCGAACCGCCCGGTTGGATTGCCAAAAATCGCACGGAAAGCAGTTGTTCTAATGTCAACCAGCAGATTAATTTTTTGTTTGGGGGAGATGAGGCAATTGTTAAAGGTCGAATCATTGGCGGTGGAACTCACTCTTACAAGATTCGGGCTGCTAAAAATCAAACAATGACGGTTAAGAATCGGAAAGATGTTTTCCCGCAAATTATCACTCCTAGCGGCAAACTTTTAGCAGAAGATCCGAATACAGGAGGTAATAAAACTGAGTGGACGGGCAAAATTCCTGTTACTGGAAATTACACATTTGAACTAAACTCAAATTTCCGTGGCTATGAATACGAATTTTATGTGCGAGTCCGTTGACATACTCAGGTTCGTAGTAAGGACTTCAGTCCTTCCTCAGGTTCGTAGTAAGGACTTCAGTCCTTCCTCAGGTTCGTAGTAAGGACTTCAGTCCTTCCTCAGGTTCGTAGTAAGGACTTCAGTCCTTCTTCAGGTTCGTAGTAAGGACTGAAGTCCTGATTTAACAATTTTTGCGGACTAAAGTCCTCACTACGAACGGGGTTTTTTGCGGACTAAAGTCCTCACTACGAACGGGGTTTTTTGAGGACTAAAATCCTCACTACGAACCTGTTTTTTGCGGACTAAAGTCCTCACTACGAACGGGGTTTTTTGAGGACTAAAGTCCTCACTACGAACCTGTTTGCGCTTAGCTAATTAAGGAATTTCAGTAAGCGATATATCTAAAATCGCAAATTTCTGCCAATCTTCCGAATCAAAGTGCCACCATTCTGTGGTGATGCCGATAAATCCCTGTTTTTTCATCGCATCTTCAAGCGTTTGACGATTTTTCCGAGATTGGGCGCTGCCACCGTTGTAATCTCTGTGAGCTTTTTTGGTAAAATCGTCATAGGGCGTTGGCATCTCTAATTCTTTGCCAGTGCGATCGACCAAAGTCAAATCCACAGCCGCCCCGCGATTGTGCCGCGAACCCCTAGCAGGATTAGCAACATAGTTCGGATCCGGCAAAACTTCCCACATTTGCTTCGTCACAGAAAAAGGCCTGTAGCAATCGTAAACTTTCAAACCCAAGCCGATTTTTTCTAAATCAGTTTGAACTTTCCCCAATTTTTCAGCAACAGAACTTCTCAAAGCGCATTTTGCTACTGTATAAAGCTTTCGTTTCAAGAAATTGTTAGTAGTGGCGTAGCGGATATCGAGGCGAATGTTGCGATTAACGGTACGGATGTCAACCAGCCGCGCCCAACTGGGAAGTTGACTCATGAAAACGCTTTCAGGTGCTACTGAGGTTGGTTCTGGTTGGGTAATTTGCACTTGTGGCGACTCCGTTGCGCGGACAAATATGGGATGGTGCAGACCGATCGCACATAGCAACACTAACATAAATGCGATCGGGTATTTTCCAAAACGATTAAATTTCATAGCTGTTCTGATGGCAAGTCTTAAAGAGTAGATTGAGGTCGTTCTTCTGTGCTATCATCAATAGTATGTAGTAACCGTGACAACAAGGGGAGCTATGAAAACTGCAATTTCACTTCCAGATTTAGTTTTTGAAGAAGCCGAGGCTTTGGCTAATCAGTTAGGGTTATCACGCAGCGAGCTTTATACAAAAGCATTGCAGGCGTATCTGAGGCGACACAACCGCGATCTAATTTTAAGCAAACTAAATCAAGTCTATTCTAAAGAATCTTCTGAACTAGATCCAGTTTTGGCAAAGATGCAATTTATCTCCTTACCCCATGAGGATTGGTAATGTATCGCGGAGAAATTTGGTGGGCAAATTTACCCGATCCAGTTGCTTCTGAACCTGGATATCGTCGTCCAGTGTTAATAGTTCAGGATGATACTTTTACTCAAAGTCGTATTAGCACTGTAATCGTCGTCATCATTACTTCTAATATGCGGTTAGCAGAAGCACCAGGTAATGTCTTGTTACCGAGTAAAGCCACAGGTTTACCCAAGGATTCTGTGGCTAATATTTCTCAGCTTTTTACTGTGGACAAAACGTTTTTAATTGAGTGCATTGGCACAATACCACAGGATTTACAGGAAGAAATAGATGAAGGATTACGATCGATATTGTATCTTTAGTTGGAATTTAAAAATATTTTTAAATTCCCAAGCGCTGATAGATTAAATCTAAATGCCTTAATTGGTACTGCGGATCGAAACAATCATCAATTTCTTTGGTTGTCATGCGAGCAGTAACGCTGACATCTTTGGAAATTAAATCGTAGAAATTGCCACCCGTTTTATTCCAAGCTTGGTGAGCGCAAGATTGCACAATTTTATAAGCATCTTCGCGACTCGTGCCTTTTTCTACTAAGGCTAACATCACCCGCTGGCTGAAGATAACTCCGCCGTAGAGATTCATGTTGCGTTTCATGTTTTCGGGATAGACTAGCAGGTGTTTTACTAAGTCTGTGGTTTCGACTAACATGAAGTGGGTAACAGTGGAACTGTCGGGCAAAATCATCCGTTCTACGGAACTGTGAGAAATATCTCTTTCGTGCCAAAGCGCTACATTTTCTAAGGCTGCGACGGCGTTGGCGCGAACAATTCTTGCCATTCCTGTCAGTCTTTCCGATCGAATTGGGTTGCGTTTGTGGGGCATGGCGGATGAGCCTTTTTGCCCTTTGGAGAAGAATTCTTCGACTTCGAGAACGTCGGTGCGTTGGAGGTTGCGGATTTCTACGGCGAAACGCTCGATCGATGCGGCTAACAGTGCTAAGGTTTGGACGTATTCGGCGTGTCGATCGCGCGAAATGACTTGAGTCGATGCACAATCGGGTTCGAGTCCGAGGTTCTGACAGGCGATCGCCTCGATGCGCGGATCGATATTAGCATAGGTTCCGACTGCGCCGGAGATTTTGCCAACTGCGATCGACGATCGCAAATTCACCAATCTTTCTCGGCTGCGAAACACTTCAGCCAGCCATCCTGCCAGTTTAAAGCCAAAGGTGATGGGTTCGGCGTGTATTCCGTGCGATCGGCCAACCATCACAGTATTGCGGTGTTGTTGGGCCTGATAGCGAATAGCTTGGCTCAAATCTTCGACACGTTCTAACAAGATATTGACGCTGGCGACTAATTGTAGCGCCAAAGCAGTATCGAGCACATCGGAACTGGTTAAGCCGAGGTGAATGTAGCGGCCAGCATCACCTACATATTCGTTGACATTTGTCAAGAAAGCGATCATGTCATGGCGGACTTCGGCTTCAATTTCGAGGACTCGTTTGGGGTCAAAATTAGCCTTAGCTTTAATTTCTTCCACTGCGGCGGCTGGGATGTAGCCGAGTTCGGCTTGAGCTTCGCAGACAGCGATTTCTACTTGTAGCCAGCTTTTGAGTTTGGCGGTTTCAGTCCAGATGTTGCCCATTTCGGGCAGAGTGTAGCGGTCAATCACGGTTGGGAATTGGGGAATGCGATCCCACCATTGTACATCTGTGTGGGGATGCAAGAGCGATCGGACTTTGGAGCCTAGAAACCGGGTTTTTTACGATAATACTTTGTCGTAGTCCGCAGATTCGGTAAAAACCCGGTTTCTGAGTCTGCGTGCTTAAATTGCTTGATATAATAGTAATATTTTAATTTATGCCAAATGAAACAAACAAACTTGCTGCAATTAAAGGAACAGATTTTGTTAGAGGAAACAGAACCTATAGCAATAGAGTATAACGGACGATTAGTCGGGTATTTTTACCCAGTTAGTGCAATGCCAAGTGCGATGGAAGAAATCGATCGCATTTTTACAAATTTAGTACAACAATGGCGCAATGAAACTATAGGTATTTCCTCCACTACAGATTTAGTTATGCACCCAGCTTACCAACAAATTATTAAGATGGGTCCAGTAGTAATTCCTCTGTTATTAAGGGAAGTGGCAAGAAAGTCGGGGCGTTGGTTTCATGCTCTGTGTGAAATTAGTGGAGAAGATCCAGTACCTTTGGAAAAACGGGGTAAAACTAAAGAGATGACTCAGATTTGGCTGGAGTGGGGAGGAGCAAAAGGTTACAAATGGTAGGAAATAATGCTTGGACGCAAAATATTAAAGAATGGATTGAACAAAATCATCCTAATTTAGTGATAACGGGATATAAAATTACCAGCCCCGACACAACTGATTATAACTGTATAGGTTGGGCTGCTGGAAGTACGGAAGAATGGTGGTGGCCAGATGCCAAAGGTCAAGACTACTGGCCACCGAATATACTGCGAGAGGAATCTCTGACTGCTTTTATTATGGCTTATCAAACTTTAGGGTATGAAGTCGGCGATAACGCTTCGCTGGAAGCTGCTTTTGAAAAGATAGCGATTTATGTTTTAGATGAAAAACCTCAACACGCAGCGAGACAACTTCCTAATGGGAAGTGGACTAGCAAATTAGGTCAGTACGAGGATATAGAACATAATACTTTAGAGGGTTTAGAAGGTAGTATATACGGTTACGTTGCTTGTGTGATGAAAAGGCGTTGGCCTGAGCAGAAGTAATAAAAACCGAGGCCCAGAAACCGGGTTTTTTACGAAAATACTTTGTCGTAGTCCGCAGATTTGGTAAAAACCCGGTTTCTTTGATTGTAGTGCATAGGTTGTGGAAATCTTACTTCTTAAATAAACTAGGTAGTTTGCGCGATCGGCTACAATATCTTAAACCTCGTTAACTGGCATCACTCATGCCTAAAAAAGTTAGAGAATTGAAAAGTCTATTACTAAAAGCAGGCTTTACTTACAGACAGGGAAAAGGCAGTCACACTGTATCGGAACACCCTTTATTACCTGAAAAAATTACACTGTCAGGTAATGATGGCGATGATGCACCCAATTATCACGAAAAAAGAGTAATTTCTGATTTACAGAAGCTGAAGGAGATAGAAGAATGAATAGCCATTACAGTATCATCATCCAGTGGTCAGAAGAAGATCAACTTTTTGTTGTCAGCTTGCCTGAGTTTACCGATGTCATGCAGCCATGTACTCACGGACACACTTACGAAGAAGCGGCCAAACACGGACAAGAATTGTTAGAAACATTGATTGAACTCTATCAAGAAGATGGCAAACCTCTACCAGAACCTCAGACTTTGGGAAAACGATTGCAGATTGCGTAAAGTTATTAATACAACGCATCAGGAAGTGGCTCGTTAAAATCCTCACTCATCCAGCCCATCCCTTGATGCAGACCCAAAACTCGTTGTTGCCCAGGAGGAGGTTCAGCTTCAACTGAAGTGTTTTCGGGGCTCGATCGCATCTGTCGTTCCAGCAAAAACTCTGCAAAAGTTAACAGAAGCTGCTGATTTTCCGGGAGTAACTGCTGTAACTTGCCTAGCAAATCTTCCAAAAGTTCGATCGTTTGAGAAGTCATCTTGTTCCCCTCAATGTTGGCGATAATCTCATTTTATCGGAACGTAATACTGTTTCATTTTAACTGAGCGATCGTCCTAATTGTACATCTGTGAGGCATCCGTCTTCAGTCGGAAGGGGGAATTTCGGGCGAAGAAGGGCGTCAAGTTTCCGACTCCCCAACCACCGGACAAGACTGCCTTGACTCTGCATTCTAAATTGGAATATTTGTCAAGCTCGACCTTGTACAAAATTTGCTATAATAAAAGGGTAAAGTTTAAAAATCTATTAAGGTAATTCGTTATGAGTAATTATAACCATCGATACTATCGAAACACTGAGCTTGTTCTTGAAAAAATTAGGTTAGAGGTATACTGCGTAAGGGTTTCCTATACACCCCGAATAATAGCAGGCTTCGTAAAGCCTGATGGAAATTATCCTACAGTTGTAACTAACTCTCAGAAATACAACACTCCAGACTACTCAACAGCAAAGGAAGCTATTGCTCATGCAAAGGGATGGGTGGATTGTATGGAGCATTATTACTCTTGTAACCAGACTGATCCAGACGGAAATGAAGATTCCTACAAAAATGCTTATGAAGAAAATTTATTACGGCATCAGGAGAATCCTGATGAGGAAGATGCTTTTTCAATTGCTTCTGAGGAGGCAGTGGAGCTAGCCTATCAAACAGGCTGGGAAAAGAAGTTATCGGAATTAAAAATATTGATGGAGATGTAGGCGATTAAGCCGGAAGGGAATGTATAGATACCAAATGGTATCTATACATTTGTAGTATATATTGACACAATGCTGAGTTATAATTAGTGTTAGCGATCGATCGCACTGAGCTTTTATTGAGGTTAACTATGAACGTCGATAGTCAATATTCTGAACAACTAAACAAGAAACATTTTGATTTTTTGCATTGTGTTTATAAAGCTCCTGATCTAAATAATATATCTTCGATAAATATTTCTCTTGCTTATATTGCTAAGTCTATAAATTTACCGGAAAGTGAAATTCTCAGTATTTCCGAATACTTATCCATGCAGCATTTCATAAAAATAGATAATTCATGTCCTCCATGGAGAGATGAGATTGATCGTGATGTTTCGATTACATCTAAAGGAATAGCTGAAGTAGAAAAGCAGGTCACTCAAAATCTGAGGGATAGCACTGAGCGTTTATTGAGGTCAGCTCCAAATTTAGAAAATGTCGATATAGCAGTTGAAAAACAAAAAATCAAGCGTTATCAAGTCCTATCTTGTATTTATAAAGCTACCGAAGACGATCCAGATAAATATATTCGTCTTGGTTATATTACTAAGGATATAGGTTTATCTGAAAATCAAGTTATCAGTATTACAAACTACTTAATATATCACGGTTTTCTATGTAATATATTTGATTTGGATTCTATTAATTATGCTGTTTATATTACATTTAAAGGAATAGCTGAAGTGGAGGAAATGGCGAGTAGAAATAAACCAAAAAATCAGGTCGATCAAGCTTTAAATGTGCCACTAAATCCCCCTTTTATTGATGAAACCAGACTACAGGAACTTAAAGACATTTCATCAAAAAAATCAAAATTTGATTTGTCAAAACTTATAAGATTATGTGAGGAACTAAATAGTAGCTATTCTAATGAAAATTATTATGCGACTGCCATGCTTACTCGTGCAATTATGGATCATGTACCTCCTATATTTGATAAAGGTGTCAATGACCCCTGTAAATATTTCAAGGAAGTAGCAAATAATTATTCTGGAAAAAGCATATCTTTCGGAGAACTTATGAAGAACCTAGATAACTTCCAAAAAAACATAAGTCATGGTATTCTGCATGAGCAAATTAGAGGCAGGGAATCTCTCCCCAACGCAACACAAGTCAACTGCTCACAAGCTCTAGATAGGCTGCTGGGAGAAATAGTACAAATACTTAGTAAGAAGTAGTATCTAATTTAAAACAGCTATACCTGCTGAATCTGTTCGGGAGGTTTAACCGTAACTAAGCTAGGCTTGTTCAAAGCTATATCAGTCAAGTATGGAATAAGTGCAAAACCGATACACTCTGCTAAACGAGGTGGCACAGCATTTCCGATTTGCCACATTGCCTTTTTCATAGAACCTTCAAAAATAAATGAATCCGGGAAAGTTTGCAATCTAGCCATTTCACGAGCAGAAATAACACGATTAAGATGAGGATGAATATGAGTGCCACCATGATTTTCTTTGACAGTCATACTCGGTTTTCCCGGATACTGTCGCTTAAAAGCATCGGCATAGCTTTCATACAAGGAACCACCTGGTGGAACTTTCGCAAGTCTTTCCATGTACTCAGCAGAATGACGAGTCCATTCGTGGTTAATTTCTGGGATGGGAGTATACTCTGGTAGATCGTAAATTGCTGATTCGATTGCTTTGTATTGTTCTGGCAACAATTGCGACTTGGGATAGGGATTTTGCATCCCAAATCTATTTGCAATAAAAATAGCTCGCGGGCGGATTTGTGGGACTCCATAGGTTGCTGATTCCAGAACAGCAACGGACATATGCGGATAGCCAATTTCCTGAAAAGCTTCGCAAATTGCTTGTTTAACAGCTCCTTTTTGCATAGTCAATATTCCTGGTACGTTTTCCATGACAACATACCAAGGACGTATTTCAGAGACTACGCGGACAAACTCTCTAAATAGGCGATTTCGAGGGTCGTTCGGGTCGCGTTTTCCTGCCACTGAGAAGCCTTGACACGGCGGCCCACCTACAACAACATGAACTTCTAGCGCACCGATTTCAGCGAGCAATTTTTGGGGATTTAAGTTTTTGATATCGTCGCACAAGTGATGACAATCAGGAAAGTTTTTTGTATGAGTTGCCGAGGCGATGGGATTAATTTCAACACTTGCTACTGGTCGAAAACCTGCTTGCAATAAACCTTGGGTCATGCCGCCTGCACCGCAGAACAGATCGACAAATGTATAGTCGGATTGTGGCAGTAACTGAGATTCAATATCAATGAATATCTTGTAGGGGTCGCATTCATTTGCTTCTAGTTCGCGTTGGATGCGTTCGTAACGCCCTAATTTTGCTTTTTTCTGCTTTTTGGCAGGAGTTAATTCTGACTCGTTTGAGAACAAAGACAGTTGTATTGTTTCCATTTTAGATTTGTTTACTGCATTCTATAATTGGCCAAGGCTCTTATCATAGCTTGTCAAGACGGAAATGATGCTAAACTATATTTACATAAGTTAGGCAGCGAAACAATTGAGGTGCGTAGGCAAATCGAAGCAGAGGAGACAGAACCATGAAATATACAATCGTTATCCAATGGTCAGAAGGCGATCGATGTTTTGTCGTATTTTTGCCAGAATTTGAGGATGTAATGCAGCCGGTAACTCACGGAGATTCTTATGAAGAAGCTATTTATAATGCGCGAGAGGTACTAGAGTTACTAATCGAGAGTTGCCAAGCTGAAGGTAAACCATTACCAGCAACAATGATTTATCAAGAACAGCGCGACAGAAAGTGCCGTAAACTATTAGATAAGCTAATCGAGATGACTGAGGAAGCTGGTTTATACGAGGAATAGGATTAATTAACTTTTTAATATGGCTAAAACTGCTGTTTTATTTAATCATTGTCTTCTGTTTTCCATGTATTTGCTCGATATTCTGCACAATCGCGAACTGACGACGCAGCAAGCTGCCGATATCCTGAATGTATCGCGACCATTTCTCGTCAAGTTGCTAGATGAAGGAGCAATTCCTTATCTCAAAGTAGGTTCCGATCGGCGGATTCAATTTAAGGATTTAATCATTTATCGAGAACAGCGAAAAGTGATGCGTCGCCAAGGACTTAAGGAATTAACTCAATTTCTTCAAGAGGAAGGATTTTACGAAGCAGGAATACACGATATAGCTCAAAATTAAGGATGATGAACCATGAAAGACTATCGCATCAATATTTTTTACAGCAACGAAGATGAAGGCTACATTGCCGATATTCCAGATTTAAAATACTGTTCCGCTTTTGGCGAAACCCCAGAATTAGCTTTGCAAAAAGTACAGATTGCTAAAACAGCATGGCTGGAAGCTGCAAAAGCTGCGGGAAAACCCATTCCCGAACCAAAATATCGACCGGCAATATATCAACTTACGACTTGAAAACATCGCACAAATCTCCCTTACTGCATCCGATCGCCCATCCGGTACTGCACTGCTTCTCCCAGATAATTCGCGATCGCACTTTCATACTCTGACAAAGCTGTAATTGTTCTAGTAAGCTTCAAATTTTGCTATGAGCCTGATGCGGACTAAAGTCCTCACTACGAACCTGATGCGGACTAAAGTCCTCACTACGAACCTTGGGATTTTAAATCATAATTGAGGACATCAATTCATCGGTCATTTCAAAATTAGCCGTCACACTTTGCACGTCGTCCAAATCTTCCAAGGCGTCCATTAACTTCAGGAACGATCGAGCTTTTTCAGGAGTGTCTATTTCCACTGTATTGCTCGGAATCCAGCGAGTCTCTGACTGTAAAACTGCAAAACCTGTTTGTTTCAAAACATCAGCCAGTTTTTCTAAATTAGGCACACTTGTAAAAACCTCTGCACCTTCAGTATCCTCATCAATTGATATCAAATCGTAGGATTCGGCTTCGGCTTCTAGGGAAGCTTCAAACAATTTTTCCTCATCAATGGGGCCGCGTACTGTACAAACTCCTTTGTGATCGAACATCCAGCCCACACAACCAGTTTCGCCCAAGTTGCCGCCATTTTTACTAAAAGCTTCTCGCAAGTCAGCCGCCGTGCGGTTGCGGTTGTCTGTCAGCGCTTCAATCAGAATCGCTACGCCGCCAACGCCGTAACCTTCGTAGCGAATGGCTTCTAATTCGGAACTACCCCCGGCTAAACCGGCACCTTTGGCGATCGCCCTTTCTATGTTTTCATTAGGAATATCCGCCGCCTTCGCTTTTTCAATAGCAGTCCGCAGTTGAAAATTGCCAGCGGGATCGGGAACTCCACTGCGGGCGGCGACAATAATTTCGCGAGATATTCTGGCAAAAACCTTGCCTTTAACGGCATCAACTCTAGCTTTTTGGCGTTTAATATTCGCCCATTTACTGTGTCCTGCCATATCGATTAGGGATTTTTGATTTGAAATGTGCGATCGACATTCAATGATAGCACTCGGATTTTCACAAACCAAATAAACGTAGGGTGTGCACATAGCACCCAATCCGTACAAATAGCATAAAATGCGATTTTTTGCACGAATCTCAACTTTAATTAAAGCGGACAACGGTTTCAGTGTCCGTGAGGTGGGAAGTATCGCCATTAAGTGCGATCGACCATTCGCCCCCATCCCGCACCACTTTCACCAAACAGCACAAAGAAGCATTAATTTCGGTTTCTGCACCGCCCGCTAGCCCGATCGCACTTCCCAAAACCGACGCACGGTGACCTACTAATAACATATCCTCAGGAAACTGTGCGGCGAGGCGTTTAGCAGTTTCCCCCGCCCTTTTGAGACAAGCTTCCCCAGTTTCGGGATACTTAGGAATACCACCTTTGTAGGAAGCATCAATCCTGGGAAAACGCCTGCACAAATCTTCGACAGATTCAGTTTCCGGCATTTCGGTCATCCATTCAACATTCAGCCACTCGCACAGTCCCCACTCTAGTTTAATTGACAAATCGAGAGCTTCGGCAACGTGATTTGCTGTTTGGACAGTTCGCAGAAAAGGGGAAGCGAAAATGTGAGAAATTCCTTCACCTTTGAGGCGATTGGCGAGTTGTTTGGCTTGAATGTGACCGTCTTCGGAAAGGTGGGGGTCATAGCGGTGTTCTGCGGTGAGAAACCAGTCGGGGTTTACGAAGTCGATGCGGTTTCCGTGGCGTGCGATCCAGACTGTTTGTGACATTAGTTTGTTTGAGTGTGGCTTCTAGATGTAATCTTATATCAAAGATGCTGAAGTTTATGAATAAGAATAAAATAGGGATGAAAGATGAACTGCGATCGGAATATGATTTGAGGAAGTTTCGTGTAAGAAAGGTCGGATATAGACGAAAGAGTTTTGGCGGTGTAAATATTCGTTTAGAACAGGATATTGCAGAGATGTTTCCCGATTCTGAAGCAGTGAATGAAGCTCTGCGGTTTTTGATTAGAATTACTAAAGAAAACGTGGTATCTAAAAAATAACCTTAAAGTCTTTCTCGCCACTTTTCCAAGGATAAATCAACTAGGAAATCCAAAGCATGAGATTCATTTTTTTGCTTACCGATCTCATTTACATAGTGTTTTAAATTCCAAGTTTGAGCTTGTCCACCAGAAGCAGAATAACGAGAACCCACAGGCCAGTGGCGAAGATAGGAATACTCATCTATTTTGCTCAGAGATAAAGCATCATTGAGCTTTTGGTTATAAATCGCTATTCTCCCAACCCTTTTACAGTTATCCGTCCAAGGGGAAAGAGGTAGCCATAACATGAGTGATGGTCTAATATAGTATTTCTCAGCTCTTCTATCTACACAAATCTGAGCGCATAGTTTACTTTTACCTTTACCATAACTAATGCTTTTAGAGCAAATTATTTCTTGCATACGGGTGTCAAATCTGAGAATTTTTTCCCGAATTCTCCAGATTACCTGCTGTTCGTCATCAATAAACTTCTTGAGTATATTCCGAAACTCTCTGGGTGGATTCGGTATATTATCAGTGCTTTCTGTTTGCTGATATGTAATTTGTACTTGTGCAATATGTTCGGCATCTACATCTTTCAGTTGTAAATTTAATTTATCCTCGGAAAAAACAATCGCAAATTGCAAAAACTGAAAAAATAGCCCGTGATACTTCCTGTCTATAAAATTATCCCTGTGAAATTTTGGTGCAATTGCTATTAAGTGAACGGGTTGAGCGTAATCCACGCAATCGGCAAAAGGTTTGTGTTCCAACAAAGCATCGTAATAACGGGTTAACTGCTGAACGACATATCTATCTTCGCCGTTTTTCAACTCCAGCACAACTAAGCCTTTATTCTCATCCACCGCTATAATATCGCATCTTTGTTCGTTGATAGTGAATTGTCGCTTGATGACTGTCAAGCCTAGCAAACTCTCCAAATGAGCTTCGACAAAATCCTCTAAAGCATCTTCGCTGACAAATTCCCACCCTGTCCCTGTTTTCCTTAAGGCTGCGCTGCTGAGCATTTTGACCTGGGTATATAAATATAGTAGCTATTGTCTTTGAGTCCGCGGAGGCGGACATGGTTTGTATAGCCGCGAATTCCATTCGCCCGGTAATTGGCTACATTCGCCCCCTAACTCGCAGCATCTTATTTCCACCTTTTTGAAACTCATAAGGAGCCTCTTGAATTTCCACACGAAAATTTCGGTTTTTCAATTCGGCAATCACCGGATTTAAATGCTCGGATTCCTCCCCGCTAAAACTCTGCAACAGCGGAAACACCCGCACTTCTTTAGCAACCCGACACATTTCCATAATTGCTTCTAGATGAAATTCTTCCGAAAGCAGGTGAGAATAAGCAAATAAGAAATGGCTGCACAAAGCTAAGTCAAATTGATTGTTATCGAAGGGCAAAACAGGCAGCTCAGCAGTCAGGTAGCGGCCTTGCTCCAAGCCAGAGGGAAAATCTGCTAAAAATTCCTGCATTGCTTTCATCCGCACTTCGCCTAGCTGGTACGGCGATTCAAAATTGTTCCAGAGGTAGCCGTCTACATTGGCTTTAACACCGTCAATTACAGTTTGATATGTTTCTTGGATGCGATCGCCAATTTGCACCGCCGTAAACTGATATACTGGATCGCAAGAAATCACCTTGTTACCTTGGCAAGTCATTTCGGCATTGAAACTCGCCGGCCCGCCCGCACAATCAAGAATTGCTAGCTTGAGGTCACCTGATGTCAGGCTAAACATTCCTATGTATTCATCCAAGCAGCGTCCCCAAGGAATTACCTTCTCCAATTTTAGTGACACTTGTCTTTATCCCGCAGATACAATTATTAATATTTTACATCAAATAAGTATCGTTTTTTCTAGATCTTTTATTTCGGGGGGTTGATTTGCATCCCGACTTATGTATAAATAATTTTGAGAACAGTTGGCTCGCTTTACACTTTCTTTATAAATAAGGTACTCGATTGCCGCACAAATTTTATGATTCCACCTCTGGATTTTCCAGGGCAACGAGGCTACACTGGACAGAACGGAAAATCAACTAAAATTAACTAGCTAAATTGCGATCGTTCATTGGCAGACTGCAACCAGGAAACAACTATGAAACATAACGTTCAAACCGCTACAAGTCTGAGTTTGTCAGCACTCCTGGTGCTAAGCGGTTCGCTGCCCAGTATAGCTCAATTGCCTGCCGTCAGAACTCCTGCACGCGCTCCGAGCCCAAACAGGCCGAGAGTACCGCCACCACCGCCTCCGGGTTCGAGTTTCCCGCGGATCGGCAATTCGGGTTCGCTGACACAAGAAGCGGCTTATACTTTAGGCCCGGGCGATCGCATTGCTTTAGATATCTTCGGCGTCCCTGAATTCAGCAAAGAATATCAAGTCTTAGTTGACGGAACCCTCAATCTACCTATCATTCGCAGTGTCTCAATTCAAGGGTTGACGCTGCAACAAGCCGCTACCGTCATTACCAAGCGATACGAACCCTTCATCAATGTTCCCGTTGTCACCGTGACTCTGATGGTTACTCGCCCCCTAAATATAGGTGTTGCCGGTGAAGTTACTCGCCCCGGTTCCTACAAAATTAATGCCAGCAGAGAAGGAACCGGAGGAGGCGTAAAATTTCCAACTTTGATGGAAATGCTGCAAGTTGCTAAAGGGGTGACATCCGCAGGAGATATGCGAAATGTCCAAATTCGCCGTCCACGCAGAGGCGGAGCAGAGCAACTTATTACTGTTAATTTGCAGGATTTTTTAGATACGGGAAATTTGAGCCAAGATGTCACGATCCGAGATGGAGATACAATTTTTGTACCGACAGCAAGTGCTCTCAATACCCAAGAAGTCCGTCAAAGAGCCAGTGCTAGTTTTTCCGCTGATATTACTAAACCAATTGGCGTGGTAATTGTTGGAGAAGTCAACAGGCCGGGGCCTTATACTGTATCTGCTTCGGATTTGCGATCGACTAACCAACAAACAGATCTGAGTTTTGTCTCTATTGAACAACAACAAGGAGGAGGAGCCGTTGTCGGACTACCAACAATCACTAGAGCGCTCAAAATTGCTGGCGGTATCACCACAGAAGCAGACATTCGCCGCGTCCAAATCCGCCGCCGTGTCAGAGGTGGCACTGAACAAACTATCACGGTAAATCTGTGGGATTTGCTGCAAAAAGGTGACGCAACTCAAGATGTTTTACTGCAAGAAGGAGATAGCGTCATTATTCCGACGGCATCTACTGTAGACTTAGCTGAAGTTGCCCAACTCGGAAGTACAAGTTTCTCTCCAAATGCGATCAGCATCAATATTGTAGGGGAAGTGATCAGGCCCGGAGCTTTACAGGTTAAACCTAGTACATCCCTCCACCAAGCTTTGCTGACTGCGGGTAGTTTCAATCAATTGCGGGCTAAAAAAGATAAGGTGGAACTGCTGCGTTTGAACCCCAACGGTACTGTTACTCGCCGCACTATTAATGTCGATTTTGCTCAAGGGCTGAATCCTGACAATAACCCAACTCTCCGAAACAACGATGTGATTCTCGTAGCGCGATCGGGCTATACTAGGGTAGCAGACAATATTGCCACTTTCTTGCAGCCGATAACAGGAGTTGCAGGTGGAATCAACACTGTTAGCGGAATTTTTACTGGGTTTCAAACAACTATCAACGCTTTTCAGAACTTATTTTTGGGAGGAGATTTCGATCGGCGAAATCAACTCAGACAGCTTCGGGAACAACGTGAAGACAGACAACAGCAACGTGCAGACAGAGAGCTAGACAGACAGAGACAAGCTGAAGACAGAAGGCTGCAAGCTGAAGACAGAGCGCGCCAAGCTGAAGACAGACGCTTGCAACTCGAAGACAGACAGCGACAGATAGATCTTCAAAATCGGCAACTTCAACTTCAACAGCAGCAAAATCAGCAGCTACAGCAACTACAACCACAGCAAATTATGCCAACAACTACTCCTTGATCTTTAGCGCTAGGGTGCGTCAGTTTAGTAATTGTCGATCGTGACAAAAATCTAATTCTGACACACAATTGATTCCGTGGTGCCTCACTTGTGATATCAATTCCGGTTGCACCGGAATAATGTTGACTGTTGACTGTTGACTGTTGACTGTTGACTGTTGACTGTTTAAATAATACCGATGCAACCGGAAACGATATGAGATTGTGAGGAAAGTACCAAAAATATTATTTTTATGACGCACCCTACTTCACTGAAATGACATAAATCAAGTCCGCATAAGCGGACTTGAAATTAATAGTTTAGGAGGCTCTTATGTCAGAGAAAGTGTGAGTTGTCAAGTTTCATTCAAAATATTTAGCAAAACTTTTCTGTATATATCTAAACCTTTGGCATTGAGGTGAACGCCGTCTATTGTTAAATCTCCATTTAGAGCTTTTTCCTTAAATAAGGCTTGTATGCCACTAGATTCCACAGGAATATTTTCGTCGGTGGCGACTTGATTGATGAGAACATTAATTTCGTCAACTCTGGCAATTGTTCCGGCAAATTTAGGATTGTAGCTGGCGGCAAGAGTTGAGTAAAAAGCAGGAATCAGAATAATCTGCTTGGTGCCGATCGATCGCATAATTGCGATCGCCTGTTTCAAATTGCTGACGAATGCCTCATCCCTGATGCCGTACATAGCATCATTTGTGCCGATCGCCAAAATCGATTTTTTGCAAGTAAACCCCTGGGGGACTACAAGTTTAAGCTGTTCTAGCAGCGAAACAGAACTCATTGAGCCGATCGCAAAATTAAAGTTTTTTTCTCCCAAAGAATCGCCCAATGCCGAAGAAATAGAATCGCCCCACACGCAACCTTGATATTGCCCGTCTTTAATTTGCTGCACCTGATTGTACACCAAAACTTGCCACCACAGGGCAGAACTCACTGTATCTCCCGAAGGTGGATTAGCAAACACCCGAAACGGGATGTAAGCGAACAACAACAAAGTCAAGAAGACAGAGATAAATCTAAATTTCACTTTCATAAAACTTGCTGCTACTTTTGCTGCTATTTGAGTTTATGCTATTCCTTTAACCACAACTCAGTATTAGACTTCTTGCAAAAGTCGGGAATAGGGAACAGGGAACGGGGAACAGCGAACAAGAATTAATGCAAACAAAACCGCAACAATATTTTTGCAATCTTGTCTAATTATGTAAAAATTCAGTGAGATTGCGATGCGTCGGTTGCAGTCAATATTTCTAGCCGCAGGTTTCATTCAAAAGAATATGTAAACCACATCCCGAATATTTATCAACTAGCCCCACCTCTCAATTAACTTGTAGCCCCCAACAATTCAGGTTGCAAAACCTGATTTAATTTGCCGCTGCGAAATCCCTCCAAATCCAAAGTCGCATACACAAAACCAAAGTCTTGAAATACCGCTACTAATGCAGGCAAATCCGCATTTAATACAAACTCTTGAATCTCCTGGGCCGGCAATTCAATTCGTGCCGTATCTCCATCCGATCGCACGCGCAGATTTTTCAGTCCCAACTGCCGCAAATACCGTTCAGCGCGCCCCACTCTTTGCAACTTGGCAACGGTGATTTCTTCACCGTAGGGAAAGCGCGAACTCAAACAAGGCTGTGCCGGTTTGTCCCACCAAGGCAAACCCAATTCTCTTGCTAACTGCCGCACTTCAAATTTAGTCATGCCGACTTCTGCTAAAGGCGATCGCGCGCCCCGTTCCTTTGCAGCCTGAATCCCCGGGCGGTAATCCTTTAAATCATCACCATTCACCCCATCCACCACATAAGGATAACCCTTGGCAAGTGCTAGCGGTTTCAAAGTATCGTGCAGTTCGCTTTTGCAGAAATAGCAGCGATTAACCGGGTTAGAAGTGTAATTAGGATTTGCCATTTCCTGAGTTTCGACTTCCTGGTGGGCGATGCCAATTTCTGCGGCTTGAATCCGGGCATCTTCCAAATCTTCTGTCAGTAGAGACGGAGAAACAGCCGTTACAGCCAAAGCGCGATCGCCCAACACGTCAAAAGCAATTTTTGCCACCAAAGTGCTGTCAATGCCGCCAGAGTAGGCAATCAGCGCTCGTTCCATCAGCGCGAAAATGTCTTTTAATTCTTCGAGTTTTTTCACTAACATGATTTCAACTTTTATTACAAATAGATAAGTTAGAACAATGGTTCGGACACTTTTTTTAGTGCTGGATGACGTATCCTCTAGGGTTTCGGGTTGCCAGCGATAATTAAATCAATGTCACGTCTGAGCCTCAGTTGCATTTTATTCGTAATTTCTACGATCTATACGCTGTAAAGCTTGTGGTTTCGTTCTAAAAACTGTCCGGAGTATTGTTAGAAAGCAGACTAAATAAAGGAAGATGAAGAAAGTACATCTCGCTCGGCTTTCCTTCTTCCTTCTTCCTTCTTCCTTCTTCCTTCTAATCTTATTCTGGATCGATACCGAGGGCTGCCAATCGCGCCAAAAGTTCTTGATTGCGCTGTCTTTCCTGTTCCAGCAGCGTTTGGGCGGACTCTTTATCTTGCTGTTCGCGATTTGCCCGCTGGCTTTCGGCTTCTGCCCGCTGGCTTTCAGCTTCTGCCCGCTGGCTTTCAGCTTCTGCCCGCTGACTTTCAGCTTCTGCCCGCTGGCTTTCAGCTTCTGCCCGCTGGCTTTCGGCTTCTGCCCGCTGGCTTTCGGCTTCGGCCCGCTGACTTTCGGCTTCGGCCCGCTGACGTTCTACTTCCGCCCGTTCTTCCGGCCACAAAAGCAACTCTCCGTCTGCATTCCACCAGCGCAGCCAATTTCCTGTTCTACCTTCCCGAGTTCCCACCCAAACTCCCAAAAATAGATTTAATCCGGGTATCAAATAACGCCCATTTTCATCAGGATCTTGATTGTTGTAGCGATCGGATTCCAGCGCATAAACTTCTAGTCTGCCCGTATGCGGCCGAAAAATGACATAGCGAGGAACTTTGATTACTTGTTCGTAAAAGAACCACTTGCCGATTTCTTCTGTGTGTTCGACAGAGTATTCATCGCCGTAAGTAGCTGAGAGAAATTCCATCACTACAAAAGGCACTGTTCCTTCGGTATGAGGCGTGTAACTGCGGCGGGGATAGCTGTGAGGCCAAGGTTGTACCGGTTGGACGTACATCCAGTCTGGGGCTTTGCAAATAGTGCGATCGTCCACAGCAGCACATAAAGCAAAATTAGAAACTATCAATGCGTCTTGCGTGAGTTCAGGGGAATCAATTACAGACTGGCGCAAACCGTTAGATATTAAAGGATGTTCTATATTTTCCACGGGGTCATCTGGTAGAATAAAATCATCGGGTAGCAGGGGCCAGGTAATTTTTAGTTGCGATATCGGTTTGTGAGTTACAGCAGTCATAAGTCACCTCATTTTACCAATAAAAGTTTTAGTTTTAGTCGAGATTGGCGATCGACAACCTTGTCTTTATCTTAGCGCGCTAATTAGATAATAAAATTGGTTCGTAGTGAGGACTTTAGTCCGCAAAATCCGAAGACTAAAGTTCTCACTACGAACTATTTAAAATTCCCGGCGGGAAAATATGGCGATCGCAATTGACAGCAGCAGCACCACATACAGCAAACCATAACCAGCATCCGTAATCAAACCCGCCAAGTAAGGTACTTGTCCGTAAACAGCATCATTTCTCAAATTGAATCTGGCTAAATCCGGCAAAACAAGATAAAGTCCCATCATCAATTGTTCAATGCCAGGATTTTTAGTTAACTTGCCAAAAGCCACTAAATCCCGCGTCGAGTGTCCCATCAAATAAACGCTAAATGTCAGTAAAGTTGCCAGCAGCGAACTGCTAAAAACCCCAAATAAAATCCCGACACCAGCCATGAGGCACAGCTCAAACCATACGAACAGCGAAGCGATTAAAATGCTGCCCAAAGGGTAAGGAATGCGACTCAAACTCAGAATAACCAGATAGATAGCAGTCATTGCTGCTACAAGAACGAATAGTACCGCCGACATCCCTAAGTGCTTGCCGACAATTAACTCAGCCCGACTTATCGGTTTGGCAACTAACAGGTAAACAGTCCGCTTTTCAATTTCTTTGTTGACCAGTCCGGTAGCCACAAATACTGTGACAATTATACCGAGGATGCTCATCGCAGCCAAGCCGATATCTAAGATAATTTTCTTTTCGGTTGTCGCTGCCAATTCCGGTATCAAGCGCACCGAGGCTCCCATCAACAGAGCAAAAATAATAATTAAGTAAAGGATGCGATCGCGAATTACTTCCCAATATACATTAGTCGCGACTGTCAAGATTCTTCTCAAATTCATCTAGTTATTAACCCGCAGTCAACTTTAGCCATATTTTTAGTTTAACGAAGAGGGAAGAGGGAAGAGGGAAGAGGGAAGAGGGAAGAGGGAAGAAGGAAGAGAGAAGAAGGAAGAAGGAAGATTTTTCTGGCTCTCCGGCTCTCGGAAGCATCTTGGCGGAGAATAAAAAGCGTTTTTTAGAAGTGCGATCGTCCCCGCTTACCGAATATACAATAGCGATCGTCCCCGCTCGCACTCCCATTTAAAAACTCTCCCCATCTCCCCATCTCCCCATCTCCCCATTTCCCCATCTCCCCATCTCCCCATCTCCGACTCTCCTAACCGCCAGAGACAAGCTCAAACTTGACTGTCTCCCGAAGATCCATCTTTTTTCAATCCCGGTTTAGAAGGTTTGGTAGAGTCACAGGTTACAGTTGCCTTATTGCCTATATCGACCACCTCGCAAGATTTGGTCAACGAATATATTTCGGGTCTAAACACCAGCCCCAGCCAAGTTGCCTGCATCTGTAACTGATAGCGGGACTCTCCTTGAACGATCGAAGTTTTGACCTCCCAGCTAGCATCTTCTGGGACTAACCGAATTGTTTTTAACGCTTGATTCTTCAGAAAAAATCGCTCGTTGTCAATATCTATTAACATTTGCTCTACCTGCGCCCAGGGTTTTGTGCGAGCTTCATTTTGCAGGTATCGATCCATTGCATTCAGGATGACCACTCCTCGGGAGCGATTAATAGTTGGCGGTTGAAATGTCACCACATAATCGCTTTTCCTCAAATCCTGCGATAAAACGCTCGGATATTGTTCTATCCAACCTTGAATTAAAAAATGAAATCCAAACCAACAGGAAATCAACAGGTGAATCAGGGTAATCATCAAAAACTGAGGCCGCACTAACGCTCTGAGACCTTGCCGTTTTGACTCATTATTCCAAATCTCTATTACACCCAAAATTATTACTGCTATAATTGGGCCGGATATCCATGCTATTTCCTTCCTATCTGACGGCAATCGGATCAGCAACCACAAGCCAATTAAGATGCTGGTCACCCACGGACTCAGACTTACTTTTTTAATCGTAAAAGGTTGCTGGCTGGTCAGCAAACCCATTGACAGTGTAAAAAATAACCAGCTCATATCAAACATCAGAGTTCTTGTCGGCCAGTCTGTGATTGCCGCCACCGTCAGCAAAGCTAAAAATATGCTGAGCAGTAAAGGCGTCTTCCAGTGGACAACTTTAGGCGGAATTATCGCCTTTTGAAATTTTTTATTGGTTTCCCAAAGGTTGTTCGTCAGCTTCGTGAGTTGCTGAGTCACATCCAAAAATTGCTTCATCATAGATTTCAATTGACGCTTTGCAAAAACAATACGGTTAAAATAACGAAATTGCTAACAGTGTGGGCGATTAAAACTGCCCCAAACTGGGTAGTTACTCGAAAAGTTTTTTTGGGAGGACGGCGGCTGAGAGTTGGCGGCCCCAAAAACTGAGGTTTGGAAGCTTTTTTGTTACCAGAAACCATGTTCTCTATGAATTCTAGTCCCTGCCATTTGGCGAGAAAAGTGATTGCCAATACCGAGAGGGCAATCGCAGTTATTGCAGAGTAAGTATTCTGACCTCCGCCTAATAAAATATAACCGATAAGTTCTTCTCGCCATTCTTTGGAAATAACGCTTTCAATGCCGAAGAAAACTAACCAACCCACGCAAGTGCAAGCGAGATTCAGGATAGCTGTATATTCAACGCTGGTTTTGGGGCCGAGTTTCAGTAGTTTTTGCAGAAACCACGATTCGATCGCGATCGCCAAAAACATCATTAAAATTTGCACCAAAACAGTCCGAAATGGGAAAACACTCGCAATCATAAGCATTCAGGTATATCAGCCCGTGTTAGATTTTAATTGTACATCAGAAGCGGAATAATCTAGAACGCAGGTTTTAGCCCCTAATCCTCTTCGATCGCCCTTCTGAACATCAGGTGGTTGAGGTTGTATCCTATAACGCTTCGCGTGAGAACCCCCGTCTTTCCCGCAGGGTATGAAACGCAGCAGCCGTTTGAAGGCTACCAATAAGATATAATTAATCTGTGGGAAGTAGGCGTATCAACTACGTGTAGAACCAATCCTAGAACGGTGAGATACCAGGCAGTAAGACACCCTCAGCATTTATGCCTGAGAAAGACTATGGCACAGCCAAGCAATGCAGGATGGGGAGCGTACCGAACTGGCGAAAGTGTTGAAAAGTGCGAAACCACGATCGACTCGAAGGTAGACCCAATGGCAGCACTGCAAAGTAGCTGTTCTGAGGTGAGTAGGGGCGCTTTGACTCGTCCCCAGAAACAGAGACACTGGTCAGCTAACCGGAAAATATTGAAGCGTGTGAAGTGTGCCTTCAGCCCACGTAGCAGTATCCGTTTAGAATCCCCTCGCCTTTAGGCAGGGGAAAAGTCAAAATCTTTTGAGATCGGCCAACAGAAGGGAAATATTAAACATTCAATGGGCGCGATCGAATACCCACCCCGAGACAGACTAAAATAAGTGCGGATTATGGTAAGGAATGGCATTGGTATTCGGACAGCCTCATCCCGCTCAGAACGCATCGCGGGTCAGATTCACGTCTACGACGGTGCTGGTAAAGGCAAGTCTCAGGCAGCTTTGGGAGTAGTGTTGCGCTCGATCGGGCTGGGTATTAATTCTGACTCGCCCACGCGAGTGTTATTGCTGCGATTTTTGAAAGGGCCCGGCCGCTCCTACGACGAAGACGGGGCAATAGAAGCCCTGCAACGGGCATTTCCGCACTTGATCGATCAAGTGCGTACCGGCAGAGCCGAATATTTTGGGGCCGAAGCAATCACCCGCTTCGATCGCACAGAAGCCCAGCGAGGCTGGGACATCGCCAAAGGAGCGATCGCCAGCGAGCTTTATTCTGTAGTAGTTCTAGATGAACTAAACCCCGTATTGGACTTGGGTTTACTGCCAGTGGACGAAGTAGTCCAAACCCTCAAAAACAAACCAGAATATTTAGAAGTAATCGCCACTGGCCGAGCGGCCCCCGAAGCTTTGCTGGATATTGCCGACTTGCACTCAGAAATGAAGCCCCACTATCACCCCGCAGCGGCCGAACACAATATTTCTGGTATCGAAATATACACAGGAGCCGGAAAAGGAAAGTCTACGAGCGCATTGGGGAAAGCTTTGCAGGCAATAGGTAGGGGTATCAGCCAAGACCAATCTCACAGGGTGTTAATTGTACAATGGCTCAAAGGTGGCACGGGTTATACTGAAGATGCAGCGATCGCAGCATTGCGGCAAAGTTACCCGCAGTTAGTAGACCACCAGCGGTGTGGCCGAGATGCTATAGTTTGGCGGGGGCAACAGCAGGAATTAGACTGCATCGAGGCAGAACGCGGCTGGGAAATCGCCAAAACGGCGATCGCCAGCGGCTGGTATAAAACGATCATTCTCGACGAACTCAATCCCACAGTAGACTTAGAACTGCTACCGGTAGAGCCGATCGTCGAAGCCCTGCTGCGAAAGCCCCGCGATACAGAAATAATTATCACCGGGCGCTGCCACAAACCCCATGGTTACTTTGACTTGGCAAGCGTACACTCGGAGGTATACTGTCACAAACACTACGGCGATCGGGGCGTAGAACTAAAGCGGGGTGTAGACTTTTAGCTATCTCGCGGGAAGCCCCGCGCTCTATCTGAAAGATGAGCGTCGGGATGAGAGCAGGGCTGTTGACGACGCTCCCTGAACGAATTGGGCGTTGCCCAACAGACTCGCAGGAGATGGAGGAAACAGTCAGTTAACCTCCTGGATTGTCGAAAACCTTGAAATGCCCTCAGAGAATTGTTTTCACGCTATATTGTCAATGGTCGTTGACCCGCCCGACTGCTCGAACAGACAGGCTACAGTAGCGGTCAAACGCTTGCCACAGCAAGACCAGAGTTCGGGGAAGGAATACGCCTAGCTGGTTGGCAATTGCCGTAAATCCATGGTGTGTTGTGCGAGTAGAACTTAAACTCCTTGGGACGCAGGGAGTCTGCCCGGTCACTATCACGGGATAGTGAAAGAGTCAGTAGCAATGTGTAGATTGATTCAAGCATTGACTAAAACCTCTGGACGCGGTGTAAGACCAACACTATCTTCGGATAGTAGAGGCAACGGCGGATGAAACGGGAAGCCCGCACTGTATGCATAGCATCAGTGTCGGGTACGTCACACCCCACAGCGGTGCGGAGTTCAATCCGAGCCAGAATTATTTAAAGACGGCCCTGCCTGGAAAACCGGAAATTGCCACAAAGCTTTGTAACCAAGTAACCAATCTCTCGCTTTTCTTTGTCAGGCGATCGCCCGATCGACCCTTGTTAATCTTTAATTTCCTTCCCCGGAGGCGATCCCCGAGCGCCAATCCAGAATGGAACATTAAGAATGTGAGCCGCGTCTTCTTGAGCGTGAGCACATGAGACATTGCACAAGGATTATTAAAGGGTGAAGACATTGAAAATAAAAGCTTACAAGCAAAAAGTCCGCGAGGGAGAAAGTCTAGACAGGGTTAACACCAGTAGGCTAGACTTGCGGCTGGCAAACAGGTTAAACTACAGCGGCATCCAAACATTCGGTGTTCTAGGCAGTGTCTGTAGTCGCACAAGCGATGACCAACAAGTAGAGGAGTGAAGCTGTATGACAACGTTAACTGACAATTCCGATCAAACTAATTTAAACACTCCGGGACTGGGCCCGGATACAATCTTTGCCGGAGCGGGGGGGGATTTAATTACAACTTCTACCCTCGGCGGCAGCTTAATATTTGGCGAACGCGATAACGATACTCTAATTTCCGTCGGCCCCAACGATAGCCTATACGGTGGCCCTGACGAAGATTCATTAGTAGGCCAGCGCGAGCGGGTTTTCATGTCGGGCGATGCAGGCAGTGACACCGTAATTGCTCAAAGCCGCAATTCGACGCTGTTGGGCGGTGCGGGAGATGACTTGCTCCAAGGCACTGTCGATGGCAACCTGATGTTTGGTAATCAGGGTGCAGATACGATGCTAGGAGGCGCCCTCGGAAGAGACACCCTCTACGGTGGCAAGGACAATGACTCCCTCGGCTTCTTCATCGCAGGCGGCGGCAACAACCTCGGTCTTCGCATCGGCGGCAGTGCCGGTGGCAATCAAGGCAGCAACTTCCTGCGCGGAGACTTGGGCGACGACTTTGTTGTAGGTATCAATCAGAAAGATACTCTGATCGGCGGTAAAGGCAACGACACAATATACGGTGTGGCCAGCAACAGCTATCTTTCCGGCGACCTAGACAACGACACCTTAGTCATTCTAAACAGTACCCAGTCGAGTCCGTTTTCTTCGAGCGTCATCACGATCGGCATTGAGAAAACCACTTTGCTCGGCGGTGAGGGCAACGATTCTCTCCTAGGCGGTATCGGAGACTTTGGCACCGGCAAAAACTTGTTGGACGGCGGTGCTGGTAACGACACGATCACGGTTTTTGCTACTCAAGACACGGCGCTGGGAGGCGCTGGTGACGACTTCATCAAGTCGTCTACGGTGTCTGCACTTTCGAGCGTAGGCGCGTCGAGTTCATTTCCAGGCTTTGCGGGTCGGAACTTGCTCAATGGCGAAGATGGTAACGACACGATCGTTGCAGCTTTTGCCAGTGATAGCATGATCGGTGGCGGTGGCAATGACAGCTTGAGCGGCATCTTCAATCAAGCCTTCGGTGGAGATGGCAACGATACGATCGATGCCACCACTTTTGCGATCGGTACTACTACTGCGCTGATTACTCTTGACGGCGGCCTGGGTGACGATCTGTTACTTGGCAACACCAGCACTAACCTTACTACCACCGGCACCGTCACAAACTTCATGAACGGTGGTGAAGGAAGTGACACGATCGTGTTTGGTAGCAGACGCGATAGATTGGTTGGCTCTTTTGCTGGTAACGACTTTATCTCCTACGCCAGCACTGTCAACTTTACCGGTGCCACATCGACAAACCTTATTACCGATACCTTAGGTTCCAACTTCATCATTGGCGGCAACGGTACTGATGTCATCACTACCGGTGCTGGCGACGACATACTGTTCGGCGGCCCCGGCAGTCTTCCTACTGGATCGACATCTGACGGGGACGACACCTTGAATGCCGGCGGCGGAAACGACACGCTGTTGGGCGGCTTTGGGAACGACTATTTGCTCGGAGGAGACGGCAACGACTCTCTCGGTGGCGGGCCCGGTGCAGACACGCTGATTGGCGGCGCCGGCAATGACAGCTTCTACTACAACAACTTCGGCGAGGGCGTCACGATCAACGCCAACGGTAGCCTGGGTACCAGCCCAGACCAAATCGGCGATTTTGAAGTCGGCCGTGACAAGTTGATATTGAACTTCGAGTCCTTCCAATTGCCACCATTTGACAATACTCTGCCCAATCGTCCTTCTTCCAGAGCCTTCTTACAGGTAGAAACCGGAACTTACAACAACGATCTGACTCCTGCTGGAGCTAATCCTGGACAACCAGTCCTCGTTTACGAAGGTTCCACAGGTCGCTTGCTGTACGACAGAGACGGTGCTGGCGGCCAAGCACCAATTCAACTGGCACTGCTGAACGGCAAACCAGGCTTGACTGCGACTGATATTACCCTGATTTAATGTAGGTGGCAGCGGGTGAGAGTCGGTTTGGAAAAAGCCGATCGCCCGCGCCAACTCTAAAAACTAATTGTGCTATGTTTCCAGCTAGGGATATGAATCCCTAGCTTTTTTATGGCATGGGGCATGGGGCATGGGGCATTGGGAATTGGGCATGGGGCATGGGGAATTGGGCGGAGCGTAGCGGAGGGATTGGGCATTGGCCAAACAGGGCATTGGGCATTGGGCTTTTATAACATTGGCATTGAAAGGAAGGGCAGATTCAGCGATCGATTTTGCCACCCGCCAATCATTCCTTGAACTAAGAGGGCCCAAGCCCAACAACGTACCTCATATGAGAGCTCGATCCGCTATATTTTGTTTGCCAGTAAGTTAGGCATTACCCTAAAAAATGCTGAAATGCTCAAACAGGCTTTAAAAGAATCTGCTATCAACGAAGATGTTGCTATTCAAAAAAACAATGAATACGGAACACATTACAACATGAAATTCTGGCTAAAAACCGCAGTAGGTGAATCTCTGATTCTAGCAGCTTGGATCGTCCGCTCAGGTGAAACTTTCCCCAGATTGACAAGTTGTTATCCCGTCAAAAAGTGAGGTAAAAACAATGAAAACAATTAAAGACCTAGATATTGTTGCTTTAACTGAAGATTTAGAAGCAACCCATTTTGAAACAAAACAAATCATTAAATTATATAAAGGACAAGTGGGAACAGTCGTAATGGAATTTGATGGCAGTGCTTTTGAGGTAGAATTTTCTCATCAAGATGGCACAACTTATGCAATGGAAACAATTCCCGCCACAAAATTAATGCTTTTACACTATGAGTTAGTAGAATCTGTAGGGGCAGTTAGCCGATAATTTTTGCCACCAATAATTTTTCTAATCTACAAAAAGTATCTCTAAAAAAAATCCCGCAAACGATATGTTGTTTGCGGAATTTAGTAGGCAGGAAACTTGTAGGAGGAAATACTTTATGCTCGATCTACAATCTCTTTGGCTTTATCTTTGAGGTCTTCTTTCATGTGAATTGCTGAGGCTTCGTCCTGCTTGGCTTGACCTTCTAATTTATCTTTTTGATCGCCAGTTACTTCGCTAACAGCTTCTTGGATTTTGCCTTCAATATTCTTAGCCGTTGCTTCGACTCTGTTTTCAATGGTCATAATTTTTTCTCCTAACCTTACAACTACTACTGTATAAATTAAAAGCTGAGTCTTAATCTATCTTGAGAAAGATTTAGATATCTATCTAAAGATTGGTTAAATCGGTACTTCGACAAGTTTATTGCGAGAGGAAAGACCGGATTTAATTGCGATCGCCGATTTGGACACTTTAAACTTTTTCGCCAACAGCACGATCAACTC
The DNA here is from genome assembly GCF_020883145.1 of Microcoleus sp. CAWBG27. Taxonomy (NCBI): domain Bacteria; kingdom Bacillati; phylum Cyanobacteriota; class Cyanophyceae; order Oscillatoriales; family Microcoleaceae; genus Microcoleus; species Microcoleus sp. CAWBG27. The sequence continues at coordinate 13,702 of NZ_JAHREU010000062.1, read as the reverse complement.
TTGATTGGCTTTTCCATCGACTGGCGGCGATTTGAGATGTATTGTCAGGCTGCCGTCTGGTTTCTCTTCGATGCTTTGCTGTTTGGAATTTGGTTTAACTTTGACTGCAAACATTTTCATGTGACTAATAACTCAATAACCAATAACCAATAACCAATAACCAATAACTAATGACTATCTGAATGTTCGATCTTTGTCCCTAAAACTTTCAGAAATTCAGCCAGCCAGTTGGGATGTGCAGGCCATGCGGGGGCTGTGACTAAGTTGCCATCAACTACTGCTTCGGTAACGGGAACTTCGGTATATTTGCCACCAGCCCGGAGTATGTCGGGGCTGCAAGCTGGGTATGCGGTGCAGCGTTTGCCTTCGAGTACGCCGGCGGCGGTGAGGACTTGCAATCCGTGACAAATAGATGCGATCGGCTTTTTGCTGTTGGCAAAGTAGCGGGTAATTTGCAGCACTTGTTCGTTGAGGCGGATGTATTCTGGCGATCGTCCTCCAGGGATAATCAAAGCGTCGTAGTCTGCGGCGTTAATTTCGTCAAAAGTTGCGTTTAAAGTAAAGTTGTGACCGGGTTTTTCGCTGTAGGTTTGATCGCCTTCAAAGTCATGAATTGCGGTGCGAATTGTTTGGCCTGCGGCTTTGTCGGGGCAGACTGCATGGACGGTGTGACCTACCATTTGCAATGCTTGGAATGGAACCATTACTTCGTAGTCTTCTACAAAGTCGCCGACTAGCATTAAGATTTTTTTTGCAGCCATGTTTGTAACTCCTGTTATTTTGATTTGCTTAAATAGGAATAGGCTTTAGATAAGGCTGATCCCCCCTTAGCTTGCCCCCTACTCCCCCTTAAAAAGGGGGGAACAAGAAGGTGCTGCGAAGTCCCCCTTTTTAAGGGGGATTTAGGGGGATCTCCGAGGAATAAACAGTTTTAACCCAAGCGTATTTGCTTAAATAGGATTAAAAAAAATGCAGGGCAGTTAAAAAGCCTGCCCCGCCAGCTATTCTGGAATTTAGAAACCGTTGCGGCCCCAAATTACCATTGAAATTGAGAAGGAGAACAAAACTAGCACCGAAACCCAACCGAGTGACAAAATATCCATAGCTATTTATTGAACAAACTGTACAAAGTGACTCCAAAGCTTATGATAAGTCAATTTGAGCCATTTTTGAAATGAGGGCGCTGTGAAGGACTCGTCAAATTTTAGTCCCGCTGAGCGGGTAGAATCTTTGAAAGCAGGAAGTGTTGCTGCTTTGTCTTGTTTGCTGGCTTTTGGGTCGATCGCCCTTGTTAACACCTTAATCTTAGCGCAGAGGTGGGATGCTCTGGCGGGTTTGCAGGTCAGGGAAATTGACCTAAATTTTGGCTTGAGAGGATTGATGGCAGTTGTGGGCGGTTTTTTGTTTGGCGTGACTTACCGCTACGCTATCCGCCGCGATACTAACCCGCAGCTTAAATCTGGTGTGGTGTTGGCTTTTGGGTTGGTGCGGGCTTTTGGACAGTTGGATGCTGGATTGTCTTTTGAGGCGGGCAAGATGCCGGGTTTGCAGGAGTTATTGCCGTTTGCGGTTGGTGGGGTGGAAAGTGTGGTATTGTTTGCGATCGCGGGTTTGGTGTTGGATTGGGCGATCGGGCGATCGTTGATTAAACCTTTCGATTCTTAACTTAGATCAGACGGCGGTTGAAACCGCGGCTACACTAACAATGTCCGCCTCCGCGGACAAAGAGAACATAACGTGTTTTAACAGTCAATTCTTTAACCCACGGAGGCGCGTGAGTGTCTGTATAGACGCGGTTTCAACCGCCCGGTATTATTCCAAGCCTAATACCTCATATTCGAGAGTGCCGTAAACCATTTGTTTGTCAACTGCCGACAAAACTTTATTGTTAGCAGCATCCGAAACCAAACACTGACAAACTAACTGCGCTACATCCGCCCGGTGAATTGTTCCGGCAATTCGACAATCTTCTGTTAACACACCATTGCCCGTTGCAGGTTCCGATTTCAGTCCGCCCGGACGAATTACAGTATAAATCATCCCGCTTGCGATTAAATGATTTTCGGCTTTTTCCTTTTCAAGCAATACTGGGCGCAATGTTTCTAAAGCTTGCGGTGGTAAAGCCGCAGCAGTGTTGCCGCTACCGATGGATGAAACTAAAATAAATTTTTGTACTCCCGATTTGACAGCAGCATCAATCAAGTTTTTGTTGCCCAAATAATCGGCTCTTTCACCATCTTTTGGCAAGCCGCCAATGGTGCTGATTGCGGCATGGATTGGTGCGCCTCCAGCCATCGCAGCTTCCACAGCCGCTGTATCCAAAGCATCGCCTGTCATGACTTTGATGCCCATTGCTTCTAATTCGGTGCGGTGGTTGGGCGATCGCAAAAGTGCAGTTACTTGCATCTCTTGTGCTACCAGACATTTGGCGATTTCTAAGCCAACGCCTCGACTAGCACCTGCTAAAAAGATGTGGAATTTATCTGTCATATTAATTTTGTTTTAATTTGGGCAGGAGTTGGTTTTTTGACTGTGGAATAGTATACAACAATCCTCTATAATTTTTTGAATTGTTTTTTTTACCGCAGAGGGCGCAGAGGGCGCAGAGGAAGAGAGGGGAAAGATTCGCAATTTCTAATTTACGTTAGATTTTTTTGCCCACTATTACTACCCAAGATTGAGCTTCGCGCGGCAAACCGGGCGGGCGGTAGTAGTGATTGACAATGGCAAATCCCGCTTGTTCCAAACAGGGCGCTAAAGTTTCGTATTCCCATCCCGCAGTATAGCGTTTTCCGGTCGGCCGCTCGTCGTAGCCTTCCCAATTTCCCCGGCACATTGACATGACAATTGCACCGCTAACAACTAAGGTTTTGTGCAAATCTTGCAGCACTTTCACCATTTTATCGCTGGGAACATGAATCAGGGAAGCATTGGCGAAAATACCGTCAAACTCAGCCTTTGGTAAGTCGAGATTCAGAAAAGATTGCTGCAAAACTTCGCAGCCGGATAACTTCTTTGCTATTTGTACAAAAGCTGGAGTTGCATCTAACCCTACAACGGTGTGTCCTTGGCTCTTGAACGCTACTAAATCTCGTCCGGGCCCGCATCCTATGTCGAGTATTTTACCGGGGTTGCGGGGCATGGCAGCGGTGAGTGCATCGCGATTTTGGGATACGTCGTGATGCCATGTTCCTTCTCGGAAAGATTCGGCTGTTGTCTGGTATTCTGCGATCGTAATTTCTTCGCGTTTGTCCATAATTCCCCCTCTTATATGATTTGAGATTGGTTAATTCAGAAGACCGGGCGAATAGAATTCGCGTCTACACAGACAAAACCCGCCTCCGCGGGTTGAAGAATTGGCGGTAAAAATTAGGCGATCTTCTTTAGTCCGCGGAGGCGGACATCGTTTGTGTAGACGCGGTTTCAACCGCCGTCTTATCTTTTGAATCAACTTCTAAGATAGAACCTTCCGGGGATTCGATCGCAAATCCTGCATCTCGAATCATATCCCAATCTTGATTGGCGCTTTGTCCGGGAGTTGTGAGATAATCGCCCACAAAGATCGAATTAGCAGCGTAAAGTCCCAGAGGTTGCATCGATCGCAAATGCACCTCCCGTCCCCCAGCAATCCGAATTTCTTGGCTGGGAAGCAAAAATCGGAACAAGCAGAGAATCCGCAAACACTGGCGCGGATTTAAGCGATTAACGTCTGCAAAGGGCGTTCCGGGGATTGGAATAAAAAAGTTGACCGGTACGCTCGTAACGCCCAAATTCCGCAGCGACAGCGCCAAATCGATCGCATCATCATCCGATTCGCCCATCCCCAAAATTCCGCCGGAACAAGTTGTGATTCCGGCTGCTTTGACGTTTTCGACTGTTTCCACGCGATCGCCAAAAGTGTGAGTTGTGCAGATGTCGGTGTGGTACGATTCGGAAGTATTCAGATTGTGATTTACGCGATCGACTCCAGCTTTAGCCAAACGGTGAGTTTGCTCCTCGGTCAACAACCCCAAACAAGCACAAATTTTCAGGTTGTGATTTGCCTTGACGGTTTCTACAGCATCCAAAACGCGATCGAAAGTAGATGCACTGGGTTGGCGGCCAGAAATCACAAAACAAAACGTACCAGCCTTTAAATCTGCGGCGCGTTGGGCCGCATCCAGAATTTTTTCCTTAGCTAAAAGCGGATACTTTTCTATTTCTGCACTAGAAATTTTCGACTGAGAACAGTAATGGCAATCCTCAGGACAAAGGCCGCTTTGAGCGTTTAACAAATAGTGCAACCTGACGCGGTTTCCCCAGTAGTGGCGGCGCACCCGATAAGCTGCGTTTAGTTGTTCCAGCAAAACCTCATCCGGCGCGCGCAATACAGCCAAAGATTGCTCGCGAGAGAGACATTTCCCCGCCAGCGAGTCATCAGCCAAATCGTTCCAATTGGGTAAATTCATTACTAAAATAAAAGAGTTTACAGAGTATCCAAAACCTGACGAATCACGCGATAAATCGATTCTAGTTCATCAGGAGAAATGCAATAGGGAGGCATCAAGTAAAGCGTATTTCCCAAGGGGCGGAGCAAAAACCCCGCTTCCAGAAATCTGGCTTTCAATAAAGGGGCGATGTCATTAAAATAACCGGAAACGCTTTCCGTTTTCACATCCATTGCTGCGATAGTGCCGCAAGTCCGAATCCGTTCGAGTTTAGGATGATCTATCAGCCATTGATTCAGGTATTTTTGGTGCAGTTTTTCCATTCCTTGATAGGCATTTGGGTTTTGCTCCAAAAGCTCCAGAGATGCTACACTCACCGCACAAGCTAAGGGATTTCCGGTATAAGAATGACCGTGATAAAAAGCTTTGTCCGATTCATCTCGCCAAAAAGCTTGATAAATATGCTCCGATGCCATTGTGACAGCAATTGGCAAACAGCCGCCAGACAATCCCTTAGACAAACACAGGATATCCGGTACAGTTGCAGATTTAAGCGAGGCAAACAGTTCGCCCGTGCGCCCAAAACCCGTCATCACCTCATCGTAAATCAACAATACATTAAACTGGCGGGCCATTTGTGCGATCGCCCGCAAAAACTCAGGGCGGCACATTCGCATACCCGCAGAACCTTGCACCAAAGGTTCAATAAAAATTCCCGCATACCCCTTCCCATGCTTCAACAAAGACTCAAGTTTCTCCAAACACCGCGCCTCCTTGCTTTCCACCTCCTCATCACCATCAAAAGTCGCAGGAAAAGGCACAACATCCCCAGCAAACATTAAAGGCGCAAAAGGTTCCCACCACAGCGAACTTCTACCCGCAGACATCGCGCCCACAGTATCGCCGTGATAACCTCCCTCAAAACCAATAAAGCTAGTGCGGTTAGTTTCTCCGAGATTTAGCCAATATTGAAACGCCATTTTCAGAGCAACTTCAACAGCAGTCGAACCATTATCAGAAAAGAAAATCCGCGTCAAAGAATCAGGCGTATGAGTTATCAACTTGTCAGCAAGTTTCTGTGCAGGTTCGTGAGTAAATCCCGCAAAGATTACGTGTTCTAACTTTTTGGCTTGTTCGTAAAGAGCCTCAGCCAGAACAGGATGGCTGTGCCCGTGAATCGTCACCCACCAACTAGAAATACAGTCAAGAATTTGCCGCCCATCTTCTAATTCCAGCACCGATCCTTTCCCGCTAATTACCTTCAGCGGCGCCGGAGCAGTTTTCATTTGCGTGAAGGGCTGCCAAATTGGTGAAGTTGAAGAATTATGTTCCTGCTTCGCAGTCATTTTTACCCCTGCCACTAATATCAACCTGCATTTTAAAGCAATTGTAACTCAATTGTGAACCCTTTTTCTTCTCTTCTTTCTTCTTCTCTTTTCTTCCTTTCTTCGTGTCCTTTGCGCCTTCGCGGTTCGTTAAAAAAAATCTAGTTTAGTGTTGGGGGGCGGCGGCGCTGAAACGTCTACCGCCAGATCCGGTATTCCCGGGCGATAGTTGAATTTGTCAGTTAAATTTTTTCTGCCAATCAGCAAATAAGTCGTCATTGCTCCTTTTCCTTTAACATTGATTTTACCGCGTTTTTCCAACACATACTTATCGCGCAGCAATTCATAAGTTGAGCCGCTAACCTGAATTTTACCAGGGAGTCCCTGGGATTCCATGCGGCTTGCTGTATTTACAGCATCTCCCCACAAGTCGTAAATAAACTTTTTAGTACCGATGACACCGGCTACCACAGGCCCGCTATTAATTCCAATGCGGATACTGAGAGGTATATCGGATTCGTCGCGAAATTTCATAATTTCTTGCTGCATTTCCATCGCCATTTCGGCAATACATTCTGCATGATTTGTAGATGGAAGTGGCAAACCGCCTGCTACCATATAATTGTCGCCGATTGTCTTAATCTTTTCCAAGCCATATTTCTCGCTTAAGCAATCGAAAGCTGAAAATATTTTGTTCAGCAGTTCGACTAATTCTGCTGGAGACGTGCGGGAGGATATTTCGGTAAAGCCCACAATGTCCGCAAACAGCACCGTCACCTCAGCAAATCCATCTGCGATATTTATCTGACCTTGTTTTAGGCGATCGGCAATCATTTCGGGTAAAATATTTAGCAGTAAACGTTCCGACTTTTCTTGTTCGGCGCGCAATATTTCCTCAGCTTTTTTCCGCTGTGCGATTTCCTTGTAAACTCGTTGAAACATTTGATTGAAGGCCACCATAACTTCTCCCAACTCGTCATCGCGCTTGACAGAGAGAGAGTAGAAATCAGGTTTTTCTCGATCTTTGCTCAAAGCTACTCCCGCAGCGATCAAATCATCGCGCAATCTCAAGATTGGTGCAATTACTGTCACCCCTAAAAATAGCATAGTTACAGAAGTGACAAAGGCTGATATAATGATGACTAGAATAGCAATTCGCCCTATAAATGCGTATAGTTCTGGTTGAACAGTAGAAGCATCATGCCGAACAATTAACGTATAATCTCCTCCCAAATGTCGCTCTGTCCAAGCAATATCATAGCGCTTGCTATCGAAAGTTTTCTGGCGAATTATACGAGCAAGTTTTAGTTCATCCAAATCAATTTTGGGTGCTTCACCAAGTTGATATATTAGCTGGTCGTCAAATTGGTAAATAGATAGTCCTAATACTACTTGAGAATCCTTAGTAATATTTTTGACTTCTTCTTCAAAGACAGTACGATCGTAAATATCTTGTTTTAGCAAAACCTCTAGAGCCTCAACAGTCGCGTGAGATACCTGTTCCAGTTGATTTAAAAGTTCATTTTCGCGCCGAAAATAAGAGGGAACTAAAATAATTCCCTCTATCACAAGAATACTAGCAAACACCCACAAAGCTATTTGTCTAGACAAGCGAGATTTGAAAAACTCCAAGAATGATAAAATGTGCACTGACATAAAATTTAGTCTTCTGCAAAGGGCTAATTTAGGACATAGGAAAAGAAACTGGGTTTCTTGTAATAAATTTTGGGTTTTTCAACCAAGATAGGACGGCGGTTGAAACCGCGCCTACACAAACGAAGTCCGCCTCCGCGGACTGAAGAAAGAAGATAGCGTAATTTTAACCGCCCGCTCTTCAACCTGCGGAGGCGGGTTTTTTTGTGTAGAAGCGGTTTCAACCGCCCGGTCTTCCGATCCCAAGCGTATTGGCTAGCTCCTTAATAATATAATAAACAAATTAAACCGAAACTACACTAACTAATCGGGATACAAGCAAATAAGTATTCATATCACCCTTGCCTTTGACCTGGATAATTCCTCTGTCTTCAAACAGATACTTATTTTGCAAGATATCGTAAGTTGATTTTGTGACTTGAATCGCGCCTGCAATTCCGTGGGATTCCATGCGGGCTGCTGTATTGACGGCATCGCCCCAGAGGTCGTAAATGAATTTTTTGGTGCCAATAACTCCCGCAATTGCAGGCCCGGTATTGATGCCGATCCGAATGTTAATTCCTGAATGATGTTTGACATTAAATTTGGCTAATTCCTCCTGCATATCTAAGGCCATTTCGGCAATGCTTTCGGCGTGGTTGGTGCTGGGATTTGGCAAACCTCCCACTACCATGTAAGCATCTCCTATTGTTTTGATTTTTTCCAAGCCGTACTTTTCTGTCAAATTATCGAAGGCTGAAAAAATCTCGTTGAGAAAAACAAGCAATTCTTCGGGAGATATTTGGGCTGAAAGCACGGTAAAGCCGACTATATCCGCAAACAAAATAGTCACTTCGGCGAAGCCGTCAGCAATACTATTTTGACCGTCTTTTAACCTAGCAGCAATGGATTCGGGTAAAATATTGAGCAGCAGGCGATCGCTTTTTTCTTGTTCTTTCAACAATTCTACATTAGTTTCTTGCAATTGTGCCGTGCGTTCCCTGACGCGCTGTTCTAATTGTTTAGCATTTTGGCGCAACCTGCTGAGAGCTAAAGTTAATCCTGCGATGCCTAAAATTGAAAGTCCTGCTAACAGTAAAAACAGGTCTTTCAGTCCGGTTCTAGTTGTTTGAGTGATAGTTTCTAGAGGTTGAGTAATTTCTAATATCCCGCGCACATCTCCCACTTTCCAGTCTTTTTTAGGACTATCGCGGTTAGTGTTGTGACAGTTAACGCAACTAGGAAGGAGACGATCTGCCTGGGCATATCGAAATGCGGGCTTACCGCGAAAATCCTCAGTGCGGAAAAATTGTCCGGTTGGATTTTGCGTCAAATAGGTAATAGCTTGACGTTCAAAATCGTCTCGGACTCCGCCTTCTTCTCTCCGCCAGGGAAACGGGTAGTCGCTGTATAGACGAACTGATAATTCGGGATTTTTGTTGGTGATATGCTTGCCGAGTTCTATTAAGAATGTGGCAGGTACGGGCACTGTTACTTTTGTTGTTGTTGGGTTGTAGTCGTGGGTAAAGTTAATTGCTTTCTTCGTGTTGAGAGGACTGATAACATCAGAACTGTAAAGGGTGCGGGCTTCTTTAATAGCTTGGGCGTAAAGTGTAGCATTTTGGAGGGCTTGGGCTTGTATTAGGGTAGAGGAAAGACGAGACATATTTGCCATCGCTACTCCTACACCTACACAAAATAAAATTGTCATCAGAAGCAGAATTCGCTTGTAAATTAATTGGTTGATGGCAGCCAGACTGCGATAAATCAATTTGTCCATGCTATCCTCAAGTGTGAGGTTCGATATTGATTTTATTTTATGCACTACTAACATAACACTGCTTTTTCAGAGTGTTTTGCTGTAAAGCAAGACTCGATAGTGCAAGGGATGGTTAATTCTTGTTTGCCGCGAGTGTTTCCCTTGTCCGTAACAGTACGCATAACTTTATATATTTTTTAATCTAAATGAAATAAAATATCGGTAAGCACACGGCGCCGTGCGGTTTCCCTACTTCATGCACTTTTTGCTCTATTTCGGTTAGGATAGCGATTGTAGTCTCTAATTGGCGATCGTGAATTCTGACTCTACTGTCTCACCTGCACGCAACGAAATTTTTCCGGGAGAAGTTTTTGTCAACACTGCGGATTTTGATACGGGCATTCGGCGACTTTTACCTAAATATGACGAAATGCTGGATGTATTAGTTGGCTGCATTGCTAGCAACAACCACCGCATTTTAGAACTCGGCTGCGGTACGGGGGAACTGAGTTTAAAAGTTCTCGAACGTTACCCATCTGCGGAAATAATTGCTGTCGATTATTCGCCGCGAATGCTTGATTTTGCCCGCGCTAAGATAGAGTCGGCAGGATACGCAGCCCGGTGGACTGGCATAGAATTGGATTTTGGAGAATGGGCGAACAATCCAAATGTTTTAGGTTTGGGGGATAAGTTTAATGCTGCTATTTCATCTCTGGCAATTCACCATCTTGAGGACGAAATGAAGCTGAAATTGTTTCAACGGATTCGCGAAAGTTTAAATGCTGGTGGCTGTTTTTGGAATGCCGATCCTGTTTTGGCAGAATCAGCAGCAATCAAAGATATTTATCAAGCGGCGCGAGAAGATTGGGCGCTAAGTCAGGGGGAAACTTTAGCCACAATTCGTGCTGGTGTGGGGACGAGTGTGTCTTACGGCTATTCTAATCCCGATCGCCTAGCGACAGTTGCGGCACAGTTGGAAATGCTGGCAAATGCTGGATTTGAGACTGTGGCAGTTCCTTGGAAATACTACGGTATGGCGGTGTTTGGGGGGTTTGTTAACTGAAAAAAGCAGTCTTGGATGCAATTGTCACGATTCAATGGACTTGTAGGGTGCGTCAGATTGAGGATGTGTGCGAAATAATTAGGGCTTGCCTCTGACGCACCCTACTGACTTAGCTGATTCCTAAATCCTCACATTTTTATTTTGGAAGATGGAGGAATGAAGAGTATTAATTTGGAACAGTTGCAGTTTAAAGAGTTGGTCGATCCTTACGGTTTGCTGAATCCTGGTAAAATGCGGGCGTGGTTGGAACGGGATTAAGATAAGACTCGGCGGTTGAAACCGCGACTACACAAACGAAGTCCACCTTCGCGGACTAAGATAAGAAAGCAATTTAAGGGACGGGGGTGGTAATTTCTGTAGGTGCGATCGCCCCCGGTGCTGGTGCTGCTTGTTTTTCCAGCATTTGGCGCTGTTTGTTGCGAAATTCGGCGGCGGCGTCGTTCAAATTTTGGCGCTGTTCAGTATTGAATTCTTCGATGCTGCGGCCACCTCCGAGTCTGGATCTGTGAATTAAATCAAATATTCCGCCTCCGGTGCTGCGGCCGGAAAAAGGGTCGGTGTTGTCTTTAGTTTGAAAGTCTTGGAGGGGTTGGGGGGAAGTAGTTAAACTGCTGGCTTGAGCGAAGGTTGCTTGAGGTGACAAAAGAGCACAGGTGGCGATCGCACTTGCAGCAATCCGCACCATCAATTTGCCCGATTTAGAAGTTTTGCTGTTCATGATTTATTGGTTCTACTTTCAAAAAAACAATTGTATCTCAACAATATTCTGACTGACAGCTAATAAACGAAGACGGCGGTTGAAAGCGCGTCTACATAGACAAAACCCGCCTCCGCGGGTTGAAGAAGATTAGTTGAAATTACGTTATTTTTTTCAGTCCGCGGAGGCGTCCTGGGGTTTTTGTAGACGCGGTTTCAACCGCCGTGCTTGGTTTTTGTAGACGCGGTTTCAACCGCCGTGGGATCTAAGCAAACCGACGGCGCAGCAGCGGTTGAATGCTGAGGAGCGCCACCAAATCAAACGCCAGCAGCACTAATAGCGCTCCTCCAAAGGTGACAGTACCCCAAGGAGCTTGCATGACGACGCTAGCTAGCGACCAATCGCTGTGGAGGTACAAATAGCGGATGGGTTCGATCGCGTAACTGAGAGGATTGAGAGTCACCACAACTTGCAGCCACTCTGGCATAAATGACAGCGGCGCGAGGGCTGTGCTGGCAAATAACAGCGGCAAGTTGGTAACAAAAATTACTGCGATTAATTCTACGTGACCGGGAAGAGCGAAGGCTAAACCGAGACTCAAACCGGTGACTCCCAAAACTAGCAGCAAGACAATCAGGGCGATCGCGCCCAGTCCAGCAATTCCTGGGAATCCCGAACCCAAAAAGGCTCCCGCCGTAACGATTGTGCCTGTTTGGATAAAGCTGAGGGTGACGATGAAAATAGCCGAAGCGAGGACTATGGAAAATCTCGAAGCCAGGGGTGCGACTAAGAGGCGGTTGAGAAATCCGAATTCGCGATCGAACATAATCGGCAAACCGGCATTCAGCGCTCCCGCGAAGGCAGTAAAAACGATTACACCAGCGCCGAGAAATTGTCCGTAATTCTGGCTTTCGCCGAACAAGCCGGCTGGTGCATTTTTAAACAGCGCGCCGAACAAAACCAACCACATCAGCGGCTGAATAATGCCTGCAACTAGCGTCGAGGGGCGGCGCTGCAATTGAATAAACAGGCGCTTGGTTAAGGCGAGTGTTTCTTGAATAAAGTCGCCCAGCAGGGAACTCGAAGTGTCAGCGGATGGCGTGGCGAGTGGTCGCTGCTGGTTGAGGTTGTTGGGGGATGTAACAGTACCGCTCATAATTGCTTGTTGATTAAATCTCACTATCTTTAGGGTAGCAAGTCTGGGGGTATTGGTGGTGTGGGGCGGGCGATCGCACTTACAACTGTTGGGGGTCAATGCCTTTTTCTCGCAGCAATTCTATTAAAGCTTGATAGCGCTGCTGTTCTTGTTGTCGCAGAGTGCGTTCTTCTTCTAGCTGTTGTTGAGCGAGTTGTTTTTCTTGTTGAGCAAGTTCTTTTTCTTGCTGTTCGCGATCGGCCCGTTGGCTTTCCTGTTCTCGAAGTCGATCTAATTCTACGGAAGTGAGGAATTTGCGATCGTCTGGGCGGTAAATTTCGAGAGTTTCTGGTGTGAGTTGAAACCGTATCCCCAAGCGGGGGCTAACCCAACCGTTGATTTCTGGGATTTCTTCTAGGCGATCGCGTACTCGTTGAGAGCCTGTAAATTCTAAGGTGTCTGGGTCATAGATATAATATTCTTCAACTCCGTAGTTCTGATAAAATAATAGTTTTCTGGTCATTTCCGTGTGGGTATTTCCAGGAGATAATATTTCAAACACTACTTGAGGAGGAATATTATCTTCTTCCCATTGTTTGTAAGAACCCCTGTCTCCTTTTGGTCTGCCAAAGACTGCTAATATATCAGGTGCTTTGCAAATTTTGTTATCACCTTCGACGGGATACCATCGTAAGTCGCCGGCGATAAATACGTCAGCGCAAGTCGCGAATAAGATTTCTAGGTTTTCCTTGATTGTGACAATCCAGCGGAATTGTTTGGTGTTGTCTGCCATTGGTTGACCGTCGCTGTCGGGATAGATAATTTGTGGTGTTGTTTGTGGGATGAGTTGTTGTACCATGCCGTTCACCTTTTGGCTGCAATAGTTTTAATTATATCATGTAGAGGGGAGTGAATGGCGATCGCAACTGAAAAACGGTGCTGGATATGTTACATTGAATAGGAAGAATTTGGTAAAAAAATGTCTTGTACTTTCACGGCAATTGTTTATTGGGAAGAGGATGTTTATGTAGCCGATTGTCCTGAAGTGGGAACGGCTAGCCAACGAGAAACGATCGAAGAGGCGATCGGCAATCTCAAAGAAGCAACGGAACTTTATTTAGAAGAATTCCCTCTGCCTAAAACTTCCCCCCGTTTGCTAACTACATTTGAGGTATTGAGTGCCTAAACTACCACTCCTTCTGTAGTACAGAAGCCATCCGGGTTTTGGAACGCTTAGGCTTTATTCAAGTACGGCATCGAGGGATGTCATGCTATTTTGAAGAAACAACTACCGATCGATGATGAGTCGAATCCTCAAGGCGCGATCGAGGTTTGCTGCGTAGTACCAGTGCAGCGCAAAACTTTAGCAGTTGGAACCCTCAACAGTATTCTAAATCAGGCTGGGATTTCTGTTGAAAATTTTTTGAGGAATCTTTAGATATATTGAAAGAGTGATTCCCTGCGGGATAGTTCGGCTAAACAAGGGAGGATAAAGCTATGTCATCAAGTGCGTTAGCGAAGCCCTCGAAGAGGATCGCAACGTATCGGCTCAATAAGTAGGGGTAGCAGTTAATCTGGCTGCCAAGACAATCCCAAGGGATAAAGAGCAGATTTGGAGCGAATAATAGTGGACAGAGAGGGAATAACTCCAAGTTGAGAAATTC
>NZ_JAHREU010000061.1:36421-44888 GCF_020883145.1 Microcoleus sp. CAWBG27 | reverse complement strand
AGACACCTAATTATCAAGAATTAGCCAAAGCCATAGAGTTGGGGTTCAGTCAAGTTACATCATCAAATATTTTTAACTGGTTTACGCACTGCTGTTATTGTACCTCATCTTTCTGAGAAAGGCTATAGCAGAAAGAAGAATGAAAAAGACAGAATGAACAAAGCAGATGGCACATTAAAAAAGGTACGTTTTTAGAAAAAGAGCGCTCTTTTCCCAACAACGTACCCAAAAAATATTTATTGTGACACTTGCATCAAGCAGTGAAAAAGGAAAAAGGAAGAACGACAAAGGAAAAATGAAGATTTACCAGAAAGAATTGGTTGAAAGCCTCTCCCGGAGCGGGAGAAATTAGAATCAGACTATTCATTACTTCAATCCTCTTCCTTCTAGGTAGAGGTCGCTCTCCCATGGTCAACTGTCAACTGTCAACTGTCAACTGTCAACTGTTGAACCTCTCCCTTGCCGCAGCAGCTATTCAACCCAACGCACGCGCACAAAATGAGCTTCCCGTCCCCAGAAGTCGTGACTCACAGAAATATCAACAATACTCAAATTAAACGGAATAGCAGTTGTGACGTAACGCTGAGCCAGAGCTCCCACATCGGGAGCTAGCTGAGCTGCTGTCGCCGCCGCCGCACCCAAACCCAAAAGTTGCAGGATGGGCCCCTTCGGCAGGGCTAAATTGATGCCGACAGCAAGTCCAGCAGTCAGCAGCATCGCCACCGACAAGTTGGTGCCGCAGCGGGGATGTACGGCTAAATCCCACTCTCCGCTGGCAATCCGCTGCAAAGCTAATTGCACTGCATGACGCAACTGTGCAATGTTAACGCGGCCGTACAGATAAAATCCTTGGTCAGTGGACATTCCGCCCAATAACTGATTATCCGCTCTTGCTGTCGGCGTACCGCCAGATTGGCTGAGTACCCAAACCGTAGCGTGTTCCAATGCATGAACTTGGCGCAAAGTCAAGATTTCCTTCAAACCCGGAACAAAATCTAGCTGTCTTAATAAGTCAGCATCTTGATTCCGCTGCGGGGCAAAGTCAAAAGGAATTTGGCTGGCGTGCCCAGAACTAGAAGCAGCATTTGTCGTCATGTCAAAAGGCCTCCACTAATGTCCGATCGCAAATTTTAACAGCTTTTAACAGCGAGATTCACGGTTGAACGCGCTTGCCTGCGCGAAACTCTCCAGAAAAGCGTCTACCTTTAGCATCTGTAATTACGCCTCTACCGTGAGGCAATCCCTTGCGAAATTCGCCTTCGTAGCGAACGCCGTTGGGGAAACTGCAACTACCTTTACCGTCTAGCTTTTCGTTGAAAAACTGACCGTCGCAGCGAGTGCCGTCCGATCGAGTAAACACTCCCCGACCAAATGGGTTTCCTGCGAAAAATTGTCCGGCGTAGCGATCGCCCGTGGCAAAGATAAATTGCCCTTGACCGTGTGGCTGACTGCTTGGAGCGCTGCCACCTACTTGTTGAACAATTTCAAATGTTCCCCTGTAGCGATCGCCAGTGGCAAAAATAGCTTCTCCCCTAACGATCAGACCGTTGCGGAACTCTCCTACCATGCGATCGTCGTTGGCGAACAGGAATGTGCCTTGACCGTTGGGCACGCCGTTACGAAACTGTCCTTCATAGCGATCGCCCTTGGAGTATACGTATATTCCTTGTCCCTGAGGTCTGCCGTTGACGAAAGTTCCTTCATAATTGTCGCCATTTTCGTAGTTGCACTTGACTCTACCGTTCGGGGGAGAGCCTTCGCAAACCGGAGGGCGCTTTTGTTCTGCTGCTGGCGCCGCCAATGACGATTTAGTATTGGCTAGCAGCGAGAGGTATCCTACCCCCGTGCCAACCAACATGAATATTCCGAGTTGTTTAATTGAGCGAAGCATGACGGTTCTCAATTTTTTTTCTAAGGATTGAGCTAAATTTTGCATTAAATTGGGTTCTGGGCAACTCGGGGAGATTTTTCTCCCACAATTTTAGAAACCTCTACACCGTTTTCTTCTAGAACCACAATCGGATCGGCTCCTGATTTGAAATCAACCCGTTTGATTAGCACCTGCCCGCTAGCAACCCGCTGTCCTACTTTGATATATCGACTTGTTGGCTCGTTAGGTGCTTTCACAATTACCAGTATGTCATTACCAACTCTAACTACGCCACTAACTTCAACTCCTTTGGCATTGTCTGTCGAAGGCGGTGGCGGTGGTGGTGCGGGGGGTGCGGGGGGTGGTGGTGGGTTCGGGTCTTGCCACGATGGCGGCGGTGTTAATTCCGGCAGCTTGGGCAGACCGGGCAATTCTCTGGTGGCGATGTTGGGAATGTTGGGAGGGCGTGGTGGGCCGGGCGGGCGGGCGGCGATCGCTGGCGGGCGTCCCGGTGTCGCGGCTGGTCGTCCCGGTGTCGCGGCCGGTCGTCCCGGTGTTGCTGCTGGTCGTCGCGTCCCTTGGGGGCTTGCCGTCGTGCCTCTTGGGAAGCCCGGTATAGAGGGAACTCCTGGTATTGATGATGCCGGAGCTCCTGCTATGTCTGGGGAACCTGCTGGTCTGGATCCTGGGCGTCCTGGTCTGGTACCGGTGCCGCCGGTGGTGCCTGTTGGGAAGCCCGGTATAGAAGGCACTCCCGGTATTGATGCCGGATTTCCCGCGACGTTTGGGGCACCTGCTGGTCTGGATCCTGGGCGTCCTGGTCTGGTGCCGGTGCCGCCTGTTGCGATGCCCGGTACAGAGGGCACTCCGGGTATTGATGCCGGATTTCCTGCGACGTTTGGGGAGCCTGCTGGTCTCGCTCCGGGGCGTCCGGGGGCTGCTTGGGGACGCGCTGAAATTGGCGGCCGCCATTGGGGTACGGGGGTTAGCGGCAGGTTGGGAAGACTTGACACCTGTGCGGGGCTTTGAGCTTTGGGAAGTTCGGCAACTGTGCCGCCGCCCGGTGCCCTTTTCGATCCCGGTACTGGCGTCCACCGAGGTGGGTTTCTCTCGTCTGGCAGCTTGGGCAGACTTGGAACTTGTCTGACTGGGAGGTTGGGGAGTTCGTTGCCCGCTGTCCCGCCACCGTCTGTTTTGAGTGGTTGAGGGGGAAGGACTGAGAATGGGTCATTTGCTTGGCCGGGGACAGATGTCTGGGGAATTGCCCTTGGGGCTGTCTTTTTGCCATCAATGTCTGCTTGAGCTTGTCTGGCGCGATCGTCAGGGTTTGTCGATCGGATCAAGCCGGGGGGCTGGGCCGCTACTACTGGAGAGGGGAATGTCTGAGCTCCTGGTGTGGGACTTGCCACACCCCCGGTCGTTCCGGGAGCGTTGGCTGCTGGTGCCCCTGGTGTTGCACCCGGACTGATAGTAGGACTAGGAGTGGGACTGGCTGTGTCGCCACCCCCGTCGCCGCATCCCCCGATCGAGAAAGCCAGCATTCCTATAGTTGCAAAATATAAAAGTTTACGCATTACCGATCGTCCCCAAACGCCTGACTTTTAAGTGATCCAAATGGCAATTGCAGTTGCTGCCATTTGCCGCTTTTCAGTTTACCTGGTTTGATGGTATGCGATCGCTTTTAAATTGCCAAGTTTTCCGGACGATTTGATATTGAGGCGGGCCCTGGGTTTTCAGGAGCAGGTTAGGATATTAATGGTGGTGGTTCTTGTACATATTTAACTAATTAGGGCATGGTTATGGTGGCAAAAGTGATTCTCCAACGGATTTGGCGATCGGGCATTGTTTCTGTGGCTATTTTGGTAGGTCTGGGATCGGTGGGAAGTGGCAATGTGAATGCTCGTTCACATCAGCCAGAAACAAAGGTGATGGCATTGGTGCCACTTGTGAGTTCCCAGCAGATCGTGAAGCGGAGCTATCCCGTTCCCCGAAGGGGTTCCCGAAGGGTAGGGAATCGCACTTTAACAGCAGCCTCAGAAGCCAGAAGTGGCAATGTGTATTCTCAGTTTCGCCGGGGCCCCTCAAATCCTAGTGCCCAACCGCCAGCCAATCAACCTGCCCCTAGTGGGAATCAAAAGGTATTTCAAGCTAAAATCAAGCGCCGCGCGGGTGGGACACCTGTGATTGATGTGGTATTTAACGGTAACAAGACTTTTGAAATGATTGTCGATACCGGGGCGAGCGGCACTTTAATTACTCAGCGGATGGCTACTGCACTGGGAGTGAGGCAAGTCGGCACTGGGAGAGCGGGGATCGCTGACGGTAGCATTGTCGAGTTCCCCCTTGGTGTGGTGCGATCGATTCGGGTTGGGGGTGCTGCAATCCAAAATGTCGAAGTGGCGATCGCCAAACAAATGGAAATTGGTCTCCTCGGTCACGATTTCTTTGGCAATTACGATGTGAAAATCAAAAAAGATGTTGTAGAGTTTTATGTTCGCTGAAACTGAGCAGATTCAGAAACCAATTATTATTCGCATACTGTAAAGTTATTCGCAGCCCGGTCAAGGCTGTTTAATTTATTTCTTCAGGAACTAGCCAAATGTCGGCGAGTGTGGTATTGTTTTGAGTGTTTACCGATAAGTTGACCGTTGAACAATCCGGCAAAATCCGGCTGTCAAAGCACTGCCACTGTTGGCGCTATCGAGTAACAGTCTCCAACGGTGGATTAACAGTTTAAGGCAAGGCAATCTATTAGACAATTTGCCGATCGGGTGAAAATTAGTTCCCAAAATGCTGTAGCTGGGGAATTATTGTTAGCGTTGTTGGGCCGCTGTACAAAATATATGAGCGGAAGATGTTCCGCAAAATCGGCAATAATGACGATCGAGAAATTAATTATTGTAAATAGGGTATTGGCATGGCACAAACGTCTGTATCTCCTGTAGTGCTGATTATTCTAGATGGCTGGGGTTATCGTGAAGAAAAAGACGGAAATGCGATCGCACAGGCGAAAACACCCGTGATGGACAGTCTCTGGGCAGCTTATCCCAGAACTCTGATTAACACATCAGGTCGGGCGGTAGGGCTTCCAGACGGGCAAATGGGCAACTCGGAAGTCGGTCACTTAAATCTGGGCGCCGGCCGGGTGGTTCCTCAAGAGTTAGTGCGAATCTCGGATGCAGTCGAAGATGGTTCTTTGCTAGACAACCGGGCGCTGGTTAAACTTTGCGAGGAAGTACGCAGTCGGGGCGGCAAGTTACACCTGACCGGTCTTTGTTCCGAGGGTGGGGTACACTCGCACCTGAGTCACATTTTGGGTTTGCTACAGCTAGCAAAAGCACAGGGAATTTCTGAAGTTTGCATCCACGCGATTACAGACGGCCGCGATACTACTCCGAAAGATGGTGTAGAAGCTCTCAGCAAGATAGAAGGTTATATCAAACAGGTAGGGGTCGGTCGGATTGCTACCATCAGCGGCCGCTATTACGCGATGGACAGGGACAAACGCTGGGATCGGGTGAGCCGCGCTTATGAGGTAATGACGGTTGAGAGCGCACCTGACGGTCGATCGGCAGTTGATGTGTTGCAGGCCTCCTATGCGGTTGGAGTGACCGACGAGTTTGCAGTTCCGACTCGCATTGCCCCCGGCGCGGTGGCATCCGGGGATGGGATGATTTTCTTCAATTTTCGCCCGGACAGGGCTAGAGAGTTGACTCAGGCCTTTGTAGCGCCAGATTTTAAAGGCTTTGAACGATCGTTAATTGAGCCTCTGACTTTTGCGAGTTTTACTCAGTATGACCCCAAACTGTCGTCGGTACTGGTGGCTTTTGAACCCCAGAATTTGAACAATATTCTGGGTGAGGTGATTTCTAACCACGGTTTGCGACAGTTGCGGACAGCGGAAACTGAAAAGTACGCTCACGTGACTTATTTTTTTAATGGGGGTCTGGAAGAGCCTTTTGAGGGGGAAGACCGCGAAATGGTGCAGAGTCCGATGGTAGCGACTTACGATGAGGCGCCGGAGATGTCGGCGGCTGAGGTGACTGATGTGGCGCTGGAGGCTTTGTCCAAACGGATTTATTCATTTGTGGTGCTTAACTACGCTAACCCGGATATGGTTGGTCATACGGGGATGCTGGATGCGACGATAATTGCGATTCAAACTGTGGATAAATGTTTGGGGCGGCTGTTGACCGGGATTTCCAAAGCTGGGGGAACGGCAATTATTATTGCTGACCACGGAAATGCTGAGTTGATGTTCGATGAGAACGGGAATCCTTGGACGGCTCACACTACTAACCCGGTGCCCTTTATTCTAATAGAAGGCGAAGGTCTGAAAATTCCAGGTCACGGAGGAGATGTTGCTCTCAGGGCGGACGGCTGTTTGGCCGATGTGGCGCCGACGATTTTGGAACTGTTGAAGTTGCCTCAGCCCCCGGAGATGACTGGAAAGTCTATGATTCAAGCTGCTGAATTTGAAGTTCGAGCCAATCGAACTCCGGTGCGGGTGCGGCTTTAGATCGAAGGTAGGCTCACACTTGGGCCAAGGTACGTTGTTGGGCTTGGGCCCTCTTTCCTAATCTTATAAAGAGGGCCAAAGCCCAACAACGTACCTAATTTATCTGGCGACAATAAAACCGCCCTGCTAGCCCCCCTTAACAAGGGGGGGACAAGAAATGGATCGAAGTCCCCCTTTTTAAGGGGGATTTAGGGGGATCTGGCCTCGGCGACAAACGAGAGATACAAAGGTTTTCAGGCGATTGTTGACACGACAAAAGGCAGTCGCCTGTCCCTAAGCGCGGTTGTGTGCGATCGACTAAATTTGATATGATAATGAATTGCCAATTACTAATTACCAATTACCCTAAATTATGAATATAGTTTCTGTGTTACAAGTTATCTGGTCTTTGTCTGCCTTAGGACTTGTAGTTTTTGTCTTGCTGCACAGTCCTAAAGGCGATGGCATTGGAGGGATTGGCGGACAAGCTCAATTATTTACGAGCGCTAAGAGTGCGGAAACAACTCTCAACCGGATTACTTGGGGTCTGTCTATTGTGTTTATGGGTTTGACTATTATTTTGAGTGCTGGTTGGTTGACTCCTAAATTATAAGATTAGGATTTTTAACCGCAGATAAACGCAGATAAACTTTATATAATTTGCATTTATCTGCGTTTGTTTGCGTGTATCTGCCGTCAAAAAAATGCGCTGGAAAGTTAGGATAAAGCCTCGATTGCTCGGAGGCTTGAGATTTGCTTTATTATGTTGTTGCAGCCTGATAATTTTGACTCAGGTTAATACTCGTGCCGTGAGTCTTGCTCCTCTCCCCAATACTTTGCCCCCTCCACAGGTTCACCCTTTACCACCAACCCTGGCGAATTGGCAAGATGCAACTAATAGCGGCGATTATTTCGATCGCATTAAACAGCCAAATGTCGGTCATTTGCTGTGGTCGAAGTTCCCGATTCAGGTGTATGTAGAGCGTCCGATTGATGGGAATAAGTCTGAAGAATGGATAGCAGCAGTGTTGGGTGTTGTGCGGGAATGGGCGGTTTATTTGCCTTTGGAAGTCGTGGATAGTTCCGAGGCGGCTGATATTAGAATTTTACGTCAGGCTCCGCCTTTGCGTCAAGGGCTTTTGCGATCGCGATCGGGGGAATCCACCTATGAGTTGTACAATCGTCGGGATGGGGAGAAAACTGTTTTATCTCATCGGTTTGCGGTTTATTTGAATCCGAATCAAGTGGGTAAGTATATTCCAGCGACGGCGCGGCATGAGTTGGGGCACGCTTTGGGAATTTGGGGCCACAGTTTGCTGGAAACTGATGTGCTTTATTTTTCTCAGGTGCGGAATCCTCCGGCTATTTCTGCAAGGGATGTCAATACTTTGAAGCGGGTGTACGAACAGCCGACTCGCTTAGGTTCGTAGTGAGGACTTTAGTCCGCATCAAAATTACAGGACAGCCGACTCGCTTAGGTTCGTAGTGAGGACTTTAGTCCGCATCAAAATTACAGGACTGAAGTCCTCACTACGAACCTTTGAAAAACACAATAATTAATAGGAAACAGAATAATAATGAAAGATGAATGTTTTGGAATAGTCCCAATCTTTGGAAAAGAAGCCGACTCTTTGTTTTTGTTGATTCAACATCAAGCAGGACATTGGGCGTTTCCTAAAGGTCACGCGAATCCGGGGGAAACTCCAGCGGAAACAGCTAGGCGAGAATTTGCAGAGGAAACTGGCATATCGGATTTTGAAATGCTGGATGAGCCGAGTTTTACGGAACATTATTCCTTTGTTAAAGATGGCGAGGAAATTGACAAAACTGTGACTTATTTTTTAGGCTTTGTTAATTCGATGGATGTGGTTTTGCAAGTTGAGGAAGTTCAAAATCATGCCTGGGTTTCTGCTGAGGAATCTGTTAAGTTGATTACTTTTGATGCAAACCGCCAAATGTTCGGGGAGGTTAAGGCATATTTGGACGGGAGGAAGGAAAAATAAGAGAAAGATAATATAAGCAATCAAATTTTGATGCGGACTGAAGTCCTAGTCATGAAAAATGCGGACTGAAGTCCTCACTACGAACCTATTTTCTGG
>NZ_JAHREU010000061.1:24242-36321 GCF_020883145.1 Microcoleus sp. CAWBG27 | reverse complement strand
GTTTGTAGTGAGGACTTCAGTCCTCTGATTTTGATGCGGACTGAAGTCCTCACTACGAACCTATTTTTTGGGGTTTGTCATTGAGAAACCCGGTAAATTTTGTGATGCCGGGTTTTTTAAGTGTCAGTATTTGGACGGGAGGAAGGAAAAATAAGAGAAAGATAATATAAGCAATCAAATTTTTATGCGGACTGAAGTCCTAGTCATGAGAGATGCGGACTGAAGTCCTCACTACGAACCTATTTTCTGGGTTTGTAGTGAGGACTTCAGTCCTCTGATTTTGATGCGGACTGAAGTCCTCACTACGAACCTATTTTTTGGGGTTTGTCATTGAGAAACCCGGTAAATTTTGTGATGCCGGGTTTTTTAAGTGTCAGATTTTTTTAGCTAATTGTGCCGCGAATCTGAGATTATTTGTTAATTTTCTGGGCTTTGGCGTGATGTTGCAGGCGAGCGAAAACGTTGTAGGCGTCGGGGCCGGGATTATCGTGTTCTAGAGCGCCGTCGATGGGGCCGTCGATGGCTTTCCAAGCAGGAATTCCGCCTTTTAATTCGGCTACTTTTCTAAAGCCGGCTGCGCGTAGAAGATTGGCTGCTTCAGCAGTTTGTTCGTCGGTTTCGCCGTAGATGTAGATGTCGCGAATTGGCTCTAGGCTGGCTTTTGCTCGCTCTACTAATTCGTCCATTGGCATTGGTGCGGCGCCGGTAATGCGGCTTTTGTCGAAGCTTTCAAAATCGCGGGCGTCAATGATTGTCAGTCCGGGTTCGCCCCAATCTAAGCGGGCTTTGAGGTCGTGGCTGGATACTTGAGCTTTTAAACCGGGAGGGGTGGGAGTGAAATCTGGCAGTTTTTCTTTGATGTCTGCAATTTGGTCTGGAATAGTTTTCATGGGTAAAATTCTCTTCTATGCTTCGATCGCAATGTAACAAGATATTTCGGTTGAATTCGTCTTTCTAAAGGCTGAAGTGGGGATCGAACTAAAGTCACACTTAAGGTGAATTGCTGCTAGTTGACTGCGGTTGGGAGCGCTATATTTGTTGAGGTTGCTAGGTTTTTAGTTGACAGTTGACAGTTGAAAATAGACAGCGACCTCTACCTGGCATGAAGAGAATTAGAGTAATCAATCGTCTGATTTTAATTTTTTCCGGGCTTGGGGCTTTCAACCAATTCTTTCTGGTAAGTGGCGTTGATTCCGATTGTTTTGATTGAAATGTTCGATCGCTCTTATTGACTGTAGATATTTTGAAGTGCGATCGATCGTCCAACCACTTATTGTATCAAATAATCAAATTTTAGTCAATGCCAATTATTTTTAAATGAAGTTTGCATGGGTTGTGCGCGGTCTCGCGCGCTATTTTGCTGAGAAGTTGAGATGTTTTTTAGCAAAATTTCTGGTAAGATTTGATACTAACAATAGGGATTTAAAGGTATACATATGTCTGAGCAAAATGAAATTGCTGTGTCTAAAACTTTGACACCGGAAGAGCAAGCGGTTTGGGATGCGAAGGCGAAAGTTCGGGTATTGCTGAATTTGTGGGATTTGGGTGGCGGTCAGATTCCGGTTAAAAAGGGGGATTTGACTAAGCGGATTGTGCGTACTAATGAGACGAGTCAGAAGTATCTGGAAGTGCTCGCGCAGTTGCAGGAATCCGGGGCGATCGAGTATTCGCTGGTAAATCGGGTGACGCGGGTGGAGTTGAGCGCGAAGGGGAAAGAGGTTTTAGCGCAGGGCTTGAAAAGTCGGGATTCTCTGTTTGAGTTTGATGGTTCTCAAATCGGTACTCGGCTGGGAAATGCTCTGCTGAAGTGGATTCGGCATCAGGATGGTGCGGCGAGTGTTGCTGTGGAGACGGGGAAGAAGGATGCAGGGGCGATCGCATCCTATGAAGAGTTTAAGGCTGTGGCGTTGGATGTGTACGACAGCTTGAACCGGGATTATAACTTAGACGATTTAGTGCCGATTTATCGGATGCGGCGGGCGATCGGGGAAAGAGTTGGGCGATCGCAATTCAATGAGTGGCTGTTGGAAATGCAAGCTAACGACATTTTCCAGCTAATCGGGGGTGAAATGACAGATATCACGATCGATAAAGCCGAAGATTCCATAAAAACTGCACTCGGCGTACTCCGTTACTATGTCAAACGCCTAAATTCCTAAAATTGACCTAAATCCTTTGGTAAATTCGTTAACCTCACACAAAAAACCATGAGTAATTCTTCTTTTTCTTCCTTTGAAGACCTAAACGCCGCTCTTTTAAGTCAAAATCCATTTGCTAAACCTCCTTTTCTCAATGCGAGCGATGTTTGGGGAAACGAATTCTTTGATGTTGAAACAATCAATGCTCACGCCTCTGATGCCGTATTTCATGCACTCGATCAAATTCGTGCCGGTCAATACCCGACAACTTCGATCGCGATAACTGCTCAGGATGGAACCGGAAAAACTCACATTATTAGCCGCATCCGCCATCGCCTACAGCAGCATGGCGGGGGCTTGTTTGTCTACGCTAATAAATACGGTAACATCGGTCAAATTAAGCAAAGCTTTCAGCGAATATTGGCTGAGAGCCTGGGAAAAATTGGCAGAGGTGGGGTGAGACAATGGCAAGAACTAGCAACGGCAATGGCTAACAATGCTTTACAGATTGCTCAATCAAACGCTCGGGTTTTTTCTACTCAAGAATTTCTGGAAAAATTTAATAATGGTACATCAAGGCAAACAAAGAGGTGGGTTAATGAACTAACAAGAGCATTTCTGCAAGCGAAAAGTGTTAACGATCCTGATATTGTCAAGGCAATTTTATGGACACTCTCCGAGGAGCAATCACTTTATGCAATCAAATGGTTAGAGGGTCAAGAGCTTGCTCAATACAAAGCTAATGAATTGGAATTGCCGAGTCAATGCCAATCTTTTGAGGCGGTTTTGCAAATCTTAGATTTGATCAGTCAGTACAACGAACTTGTAATTTGCTTTGATGAATTAGACACTCCTGGCGCCTACGACGATATTAGTGGCTTACACATCAGCCAAATCGTTGCTAGCTTCATAAAAGATTTGTTCCAAAATCTCAACCGGGGTTTGATACTAAGTGTAATGATGCCTGCTCAATGGAGCGATAAAATCAGGCAGCTACCGGGTGGAGTGTTTAACAAGGTTTCTGCTTATGGAAATCCGATAGACTTGAAATACATGGATGGACAATCAATTGTTAACTTGGTTGGCTTTTGGTTAGACAAATATTATCAAAATCAAAACTTAATTCCTCCTGAGCCAATTTATCCGTTCACTCAAATTCAACTCAGCGAACTCGGTCAAGGAAGACCCACTGTTAGAGAGGTTTTAAAGTGGTGCAAAGATCATTGTAAGCCTCCTGTTTTGAATCCTACTGATAACAATCAAGATGCAGATATTTCTAATCCTGTTGAACTTGCTTTCATCAAAGAGCTAGAAGAAGATGTAGGAAATTCTTTAGAAGATAATTATCTGCTTGCTGATGCTATTTTATTTGGATTTCAGAGTTTGATAGGTCAAACGGTCGAAAGGGTAACAATTCAGTCAGCCACAGATAGAGTTACGCACCGCGGACGCAAAGATGATTACATCAATTTCAAGGTAATTGGCAAAGACAACGGAACAGATGTAAGCATTGGAGTGGCAGTGCTTCAATATGCTGGTGGCAGAGGGTTAGGAGCGGGTTTAAGAAGGTTAAATGATTACGAAACTTTTAATTTGACTCGCGGTTGTTTGGTTCGTTCCAAGAGTAGAAGAATTACTTCATACCTAGAGCAACAGTATCTTGTCCCGCTCATTAAACAGCAAGGTGGAGAGTACGTAGAACTGAAAGAAGAAGAAATTAAACCACTGTTAGCTATTCGATCTGTTCATCAGAAGCGCGAAGTAGATTATGGAGTGAGTGAGGAGGAAATTTTCAATTTTATTGCAGAAAAAGGTGCTGAGAAAATGCTAGGGGCTAGCAACCCCTTGCTTACAGAGATTCTTAGCGATCCGTCCTATCAGGTTCCTACCGATCTGATTGAAGATGAACCCGTAGCTGTAGCGGAGTCTATTATGGATGATTTATCTGATTCAGAACAATTAGATCAGGCGTGCGAGAATTTAATCAGAGAGTTTAATTAAGACTTCACAAACTATCCACTTCATATTGTCACAAATACTCTCATGTCGCTAGTCAACATTGACAAAGCTATCCGTTTGCCTGCCCCAGACGTAGAAGCTTTAATCCAAGGGCGAACGATTGCAGCAATAGTTTGGCGAATGTTTAATCAGGGAGAACAATATGCACTCTATCCTGGCAATGTTTCAGCTAATTTACCTTACGATCGACAGTATAGATCGCATTTTTTGCCCGTTGCTCAAAAGGCACTTGCTCAGTTAAATTCCGATCGAGTTTCGATCAAAGCTTGGGCTAGGTGCGAATTATGCAAACCACTGGATAATCCAGAATCCTTGGAAGCTTTGTCGCAGTTAACAGTCTGGAAAACAGAGGCATTACAGCAAATTCTCCAGCAGCGTCCTTTTATTTTTGTAGCTTACCTGCGGGTTTATTTGCTGCCTCAGCCATTTGAAATGCCAGTGCAATCTAGCGGGAATTTTGTATCTTTGCCAAAGTCTCTAAATGTTACTGATTCTTCACCTGTGTTGAGCGATAATATCTTTGCTAAACGCCGTCAAAAGTTGGAAAAACTAGAGCCTCCGGAACATCCAGAATTGGAAGAGTTGCAAAGTGCATTAGTGCATTTATCCACTACTAACCCAAAAGCCAAACAGCTAGACGCCCAAATCAAAATATTTCTCGGTTGGAGTAGCGAGAAGCTTGTAAAACCAATCCAGCCTGATTTAGCTTGGATAAAAACTATAGCAGCTTTGGGAAATCGCACCAAAGAACTAGATACAAGTATTAGCAATTATCAAGCAGGAACCGACTTTGAAAATGTAGTGCGCGATAGCCTTGAGTTTTTGGGATTTACAATAGATTACGCTCACAAAGGCGGTGCTGGCGGCTTAGATTTATTCTGCTCAAAACCTTACCCTCTGGTTGGCGAGTGCAAAGCTGGTAAAAAAATCCCTAATGATACAGCAGTTCAATTGCTGAATTTGGGAACCCTACGCCTGAGAGATCCAGCATTACTCAGAAGAGTCACTAAGCTGATTATTGGCCCTGGTGAACCTACCCCGCAACTTAAGGATGCAGCACAATTACACGGTATGGCGATTATGAACCCTGAGACGCTAGAAAAACTGGTTAAACTTCAAAGCAACTATCCTAACTCGGTGGATTTATTTAAACTGAAAGAATACTTAAAACCGGGTCAATCTGATGATGAAGTTGCTAAATATATTCAGCAAGTCGAACAAGAAATTAACTTGCGATCGCGCTTAATCGAACTCGTGAAAAATCGTCTAGAAATCCCAGGTGTTAAAAATACTGGAGTTGATGCTCTTCATGGCGCATATTATGCTAATCCCAATCCACCTAAGCAATTGGGGCATGAAGAAATGCACGAAATTTTAATAGAACTTTCCTCACCACTTACGGGTTACTTGGGACGAATTAAAGGAGAGAATTGGCGGAGCGATCGCTTTTATTTCCTGCGCGACTTGTTGCTAGAGGATTGAGATACGCGGGATAGCTTCACCTGATAGAGCCAATTTGCTAAACAGAATCAGGATCTATATTCAACTCCCGCAACCTCGCCGCCAATCTTTCAGCGCGTTGTTCGACTATTTGTAGTTGCTGTAATCGCGCTTGTTCTTCCTTAATCAACCCTTCAACTAATGGCGGACAAAGTATTTCATCCACTGATAATCTCAGATTGGGAAATACTACAGATACCATTTCTTCTCCCGGCAAGTAATTTACCTCTTCATAAATGTCATCACCTTCGAGAAATGACATAACTCGCACCCGCTGCCTGTTTTGTGCTGGATCGACAATCACATATTCTGGCACATTAGCTAAGTTGTACTCTACTCGTTTAGTTATATAATCGACCCGCCGATCTTGGCTCACCACTTCTATTACTAATAACGGCGTTTCATCAAAGCCAAGGATGCCGGAACCGGGTCTTGCAAGAGCTTGTTCCCACAAACTTTGAGTGCAGACAACTACATCGGGAATGCGGGATGTAGCATCTTCTGTTCTGACTCCTACAGAAGTTTTTACTACTAAATCAAGATTGTGTTCAGCGAGATAGCGCTGTAGTTTGTAAACCCAATATTCGCAGATGCTTGTATGTAATGCGCTAGCCGTTGCCATTGGTATTAATTTGCCTTTGTACAGTTCGTATTGTACATCAGGATCTCCTTGATAAACTCGGTATTCTTCAAAGGTTAATGTGGGTGAAGTATCAACTTCTTTTTCTTCTAAAACTGGGGTGATTGATTGAGACATGGGTTTTGGTATGAGTTGATTTTTATATAGTTTAGGAATTCGCAACTGATACACTCTAATTTGTTTGTAGGGTGCGTCATATCATGTCCGGTCGATCGCAGGTGATACGTTGGGCAGGGCGGGTTTACGAGATTTCTGGTTTTTATTACATATCTTGGCGAACCCGCCCCTACGGAAATAACGGTCAATCGATCGCAATTCCTAATAATTCTTATTGTATAGCAACCACCACAAAGGTGTAACTATTAACTGTCAACTGTCAACTGTCAACTGTCAACTGCTATAGATCGGATTACCATTTGGGCGATCGCCTCAATAAGGCCGTAGCAGCCTCACTGCTGAGAGGTCTAGAGAAAAAGTACCCCTGACCGTACTCGCAGCCGATCGCCCGCAGTTGAGCCAATTGCACGGCGGTTTCGACACCTTCTGCTACTACCTCCATCCCCAGGCTGCGCGCCAGCATGACGATCGCCCGCACGATTTCCAAATTTTCGCCCGCTTCCCCGATGCGACTGACAAAAGAGCGATCGACTTTCAAAATATTAATCGGGAATTTGTGCAAATAACTCAGAGACGAATAACCCGTGCCAAAATCATCAATGCACAGCGCGATTCCCAACTCCCTCAACTGCGAAAGCATCGCCGCGGCGGCTTCCCCATCTTCCATCACCACAGTCTCGGTAATCTCCAGCTTCAAACAGCGAGCATCAACACCCGTTTCCTGCAACACTTGCTTGATTTGCTCGATCGACTCTGGTTCCGAAAACTGCCTCCCCGAAAGATTGACTGCTACTGTCAGCGGCGAATTTCCCACAGGCAAATTCAAACTCTGCCACTCAATAATTTGGCGGCAGCTTTCGTTCAAAACCCACAAACCTAAGGGCATAATTAACCCAGTTTCCTCCGCCATCGCAATAAATTCCATCGGG
This sequence comes from Microcoleus sp. CAWBG27, assembly GCF_020883145.1. Taxonomy (NCBI): domain Bacteria; kingdom Bacillati; phylum Cyanobacteriota; class Cyanophyceae; order Oscillatoriales; family Microcoleaceae; genus Microcoleus; species Microcoleus sp. CAWBG27. The sequence continues at coordinate 28,978 of NZ_JAHREU010000061.1, read as the reverse complement.
GAAACTAAACCGCGTTCCGGGTGCAGCCAGCGCACCAGCGCCTCAAATCCGATCGTCGAGCCGCTTTTCAAACAAACTATCGGCTGATAATAAACAGTAAAAGGACATTCCAATTTAAGAGGAGCCAATTGTGATTTTGTACGCTCCAACTTCCAGTCAATTTCACATACAGGCGAGTTTTCCCCCGCCACCCCACCTGGGAAATCCACAATCGAATATGTCAAATTCAGTTCTTCAATCGACTGCCGCAAATCGTTTTCTAAGTGCATCAAAGCCACAGCCCGAGTGTGCATTGCACTCGTAAACACTTCGTAACGAGCTTTACCGAGAGCTTTTGCCCGGTACATCGCAATATCAGCATCGCGCAAAATATCTCCAGGCCACTGATATTTGTCGGTACTCATAGCAATGCCGATGCTAGCCGTAATTAAAACTTTATGACCTTCTAAATATAGCGGTCGTTCGATCGCCTTCAGAATTCCCTTTGCTTGGGCGATGGCTTCATCCACACCTTGAATTTCTTCCAGCAAAATCACAAACTCATCTCCCCCCAGACGTGCCACCGTATCTCCGGGGCGCAGACAAGTCAACAGACGGCGGCCCACAGCCACCAACAGCCGATCGCCCGTGCGGTGTCCCTGGCTGTCATTAATCACCTTAAACCTGTCCAAATCGAGAAACAGCACCGCAAATTGATAGTTCGGATGCCGTTTGACGCGGGCAAAAGCTTGACCCAACCTGTCAGTCAACAAAGCACGGTTCGGCAACTCCGTCAGCGCGTCGTGCAAAGCATCGTGCAACAATTGGTCTTCAGCCGCCTTGCGTTCAGTCACGTCGTGACAGTTGACGACAATTCCCCGCACCGAAGGTTCAGAGAGCAAATTCGTCGCCACCGCTTCCAACACGCACCAGAAACCCTGTTTGTGCCGCACCCGGTATTCCGCCAATCCCAGCCCAACTCTCGGCATTTGGATGACACCTTTGAACACTTGATCCACCATCGGCAATTCATCGGGGTGAATCAACTCAAACACAGACCGGCCGAGGACTTCCGCCGTCGGGTAGCCCAGAATCCGCTCTAGGGAAGGAGAGACATAGCGGCAAAAGCCTTTGTCGTCGAGAATTACAATAATGTCTCTGGCATTTTCAATCAGCGATCTAAAACGCTTTTCGCTTTGTCGCAGTTCTTGTTCCGTGCGCTTGCGATCGGTAATGTCGGTATTCATGTAAATCAGACCGACAATTTTCCCTGTAGGGTCTTTAATCGCATCGGCCCGCAGCAGCACTTGCAAAATTTGGCCGCTTTTAGTGCGGTTGGTAACTTCACCAGACCAAGAATAACCCCGGGCGATCGTGTCGAGGATCTCCGAGGCGACGGATGAGTCAGCAAAAACTGCCGGTATACCTCCAGCGAGTTTAAATTCCTGTGCGGTTTCCCATTCAAATAGCTGAGAAAAGGCTGGATTTTGATAGATGTGAGTCCCCGAAGCATCGCTGATACCGATCGCGTCGCTCGAACTTTCCACCGCCTTGCGAGTCAGCACCAGAGCTTCTTCTGCCCGCTTGCGCTCGGTAATGTCAATCCCTACCAGACAAGCTGCATTCCCCCGATCGTACTTTTGAGCCACAATCAAATAATATCCCGCCGACTCTCCGCCCTCCGTTTTCACCTTAGCGCTGAGTTCTTTAACCGCTTCCGTAGCGTCGCCGGCAAAAAAATCCACCACAAAAGAGTAAAAATCCAAGCTAGCGCCCAGAAAACCGATATCCTGACCAACAAAGGCCGACGGCGACAAACCGTGCAGTTTAGCTAAGTGGTGGTTGACGCCCAAATAGCGCAAATCCGAGCTAATCCAAGATACTATGCCCGGAACTGCTTCCAAAATCGTTTGCAGTTGGTCGTTTGCTTGCTGCAAAGCTTCCTGCACTTCGATGCGTTCGGATAAGTCGGACTGAGTTCCGACGAAGTGAGTCAAATTACCGCTGCCGTCTCGCACGGGAGATAGGGACAATTTGTTCCAAAAAGGAGTACCGTCTTTGCGATAATTTTTGATTGTTACCTGCAATGCTATGCCTTCGCGCAAGGCTTCGCGGATTTTAGCTACTGTAGTCCGATCGGTATCCGGGCCCTGCAAAAATCGGCAGTTGCGCCCCAAGACTTCACCGGCGCAGTAGCCTGTGATCCTTTCAAATGCTGGATTGCAATAAATTATGGGACAGTCCGGTGCATTGGCGTCAGCAATGATAATACCGCTGGTAGTAGCAGCCAAAGCTCGATCGCGAAGCCACAGTGCTTCAGAAGCCGTATCGCGATCGGCTACGTCCCCCACTTCATCTAAATTATAAATTGACTGGTTATCCCGATTTCCCATCAGCCAAACTTTCAAGCAAACCTTTGCAATTTCCGAGTTGCTTCTTACTTTAACGTTTTTCAGGACTCGCGAACGTAGATTGCATCTTTGCCTTTAACTAAGCGAGATTTCACCTTAGTTGTTAGTTGTATTTTCTGCGCTTGCTGTATCGGCATTTACACAAAGCGCACCTTCACTCCCGCAGTGAAAAACCCTCAATTCCTCTCCCCCTCTACCCCTCTCACCCTCTGGGGAGCGCTCCGTCAATCAGGATGTGCAGCAACTTATTTACCAGGAGTCGCAGATTGACCGGGCGTATTAATCAAGGGTAGAGCCTCGTTGCTCCCCATTACTGTCGGAAACTGACCGTTCCATTTGTCGATCGCTTGCTGCTGCAAAATTTCGGGAGTTGAAATACCCGCACGCTTATCGAAGCGATTATAGTGCAATACGGTTTACTTAACACTATTTATGCCCGGAGATCCCCCTCGCATCCCCCTTAAGAAGCTATGCTTTATAAACATCTTTGTTAACAATAAAGTTGACAAAAATCAACATCTGTGATGTTAAACGATCGGGCGATCGCCCAGGAATGAGGTTAAAATGATCAATCAATGGGTAAGGGAAGAATTAGAAAAAACTGAATTGGGAGACGCAAGAAGGACAAATAGATTCATGAAAATTGTTTCTAATTTGAGCAATAAACCAGAATCTAGCGTCCCAGAAGCTAGTGGAACGTGGGCAGAAACTAAGACTACTTACGATTTCTGGGATTCACCATATATCAAACCAGCTCAGCTTAGGAAAGGACACATAGATGCGACGCTTTCAAGAATTAAAAATTATCAAATTATCTTAGCAATACAGGATACAACGGAATTAAATTATACTACGCATGAAGCAGTCAAAGGAGTCGGATATCTTGATAATAAATATGCTCATGGATTGAAAGTACATTCAAAGGAGGCAGCAACAACAGAGGGGCTACCATTAGGCATTATCGACCAATATGTCTGGGCAAGAGAGCCAAAATATCTAGGTAAAGCTGCTGAATGTTCTCAAAAATCAACTGAAGAAAAAGAGAGTCAAAGATGGCTTGATGCTTTAAAAAATACATTATCTATCATCCCTGATTCACAACAAGTAGTCACAATTGCTGACCGAGAAGCCGAGTTTTATGACTTGGAAGGCCTCTGCGAACCGTGAGAGAGCAGATTTTTTGATTCGAGCTACTCAAAACAGATGTTTAGAGTCTTCATCGAACCATCTTAAAGAAGAGATGGAATTGGTCGAACCGCAAGCTTGTAAAGCAGCTTGATAACATTCGATCGCCTTTTCGATATTCTCTCCTCGATCGAACTTGATTCTACGGCTGTAAGAAATTGCTAAATTATTTTGAGTCGTCGCCCAATCTAGGGGCAAAGCATCGCGGGTGCGAACTTGTAAAGCAGCTTCATAACATTCGATCGTCCGTTCGATATTCTCTCCTCGATCGAACTTGATTCTGTTTCTGTAAACATTTGCTAAATTATTTTGAATAACAGCCCAATTTTCGGCATAACTATCTCTGTTAAAAACTTGCAGCGCCATCTCATAACCTGCAATGGCAATTTCCATGTTACTGCTTTTGCTGCCGAGAGGAAACTGTTGAATTAAGTTACTAAAACTAAATATAGGAATAATAAATTTTATAGCTTCCTCTGACTCCATTGCTGCGAAAGTTTGAGTTGCCCACTCGCGCAGATATCGGGCAAAATTATCGTCTAATAATTCTAGATTCTGTTTTAGGAGGGCGATTTGTTCGTCTTCTGGGGAGTTGAGGAGGGATTGAATCAGATTGAGATAGGCTTCGTCGCGTTTTTGGTTCATTTTGCACAACCCATTTTTGGGATATTTTACATTGTTTGTGGGGGGAAGGCAAGTTCGGCCGCGAGCAATGTGCGGGATGTAACGGATTGATTGCGGGTTGATTGTGGAGGCTCCGGCGGTTGGAAACCGCAGCTATACAAACGATGTCCGCCGGACGCCGACGAAGAGGGTATTTGGAGATGGAAAATCGTTGGATGGAATCTTCAACCCGCGGAGGCGGGTTTGGTTTTTGTAGACGCGGTTTAAACCGCCGGGTTTCTCTCAATCAATTGGATGGAATCTTCAACCCGCTTGGCATGGGTTTGGTTTTTGTAGACGCGGTTTAAACCGCCGGGTTTCTCTCAATCAATTGGATGGAATCTTCAACCCGCTTGGCATGGGTTTGGTTTTTGTAGACGCGGTTTAAACCGCCGGGTTTCTCTCAATCAATTGGATGGAATCTTCAACCCGCTTGGCATGGGTTTTGTCTGTGTAGACGCGGTTTAAACCGCCGGGTTTCTCTCAATCAATTGGATG